>JAICWB010000216.1 GCA_025935035.1 Terriglobales bacterium | reverse complement strand
GGGGATGTTGAAAGCATCTGGCCCGGCTCCAGTGGTTCCACTGCGCTTTGCTGGTTAAGCTGCGCCCGAATCACGGGGATGTTGAAGCCGTTCTTACCTTTATATATACGATGCCACGCCTGAGGGAAAGACTCAAAAATGGGCCTTAGCCTAAAGCGGGAACGTATGAGTATATTGTGGCACGGTTTGGGCGGAGGTGCAAAAAAATGAGCTGGACAGTCACCCTGTTAGCGCCGATCAAACGCTTTCGCGGCGTTGTGAACCCGTACGGAAAGAGCCTTGTTCATGGTTACGAAGGTCAGATAATCATTATCGGCTACGTAAGACTCCGGGCGAAGGCGTTCAAGCTGTTGCCAGAAGACACTGGCTAGGCTCTCCATTTCAGGTTGGTGCGGTGTAAAACAATAATTCACCAATACAACCAGAGATTCCAAGTCTTTTGAAACTTCGGGAATCTTCTTTTCGAGGTAGCTTGGGCCAAGATCCGAAGGATTCTTGAAAATGTACCACTCATCCCATCCTCCGCGAGGTACATCTTCCGCATTTCCAATTCTCGGTGTGTACGTAATTCCCCCGCGACTCTGCCATCCGGCCGTTATCTCTTTCTCCGTAGGTACAAGTGGACCGCTATCAAATGAAGTAATAGCAATATATTTTCCGAGCACGATCTCCGGGCAAGACTGCAAGGGATCGAAGTTTTCGTCCGTGACCAGCCATTCGTAATGACCTTTTGACCCAGTAGCAAGCATGCCGTGATTGTACTTGCGCAAATGGCAAACAGGACGAGCTTTGAATCTATATAGGTTCAGGTTAATCTAACTCTCCTCATGCACGGCCTGCTCGATCTCGAATTCATCGCGCGACACGGATATACCGTGCTATTCGCGTGGGTGCTGCTTGAGCAGGCGGGATTACCGGTACCGTCAGTACCGATATTGTTAGCGGCCGGCGCCTTGTCGCGAACGGGGCGTTTGAGCCTGACGGGATCGGTCCTCCTGGCCGTGGCCGCTTCCCTCCTCGCCGACTACGGGTGGTATGAACTCGGACGGCGTCGCGGAATGAAGGTGTTGAACTTTCTCTGCAAGATGTCACTGGAACCGGATTCGTGCGTCCGGCAGACGGAAGTCGCATTCGCCAAGCGCGGAATGCGTTCCCTTTTGATAGCGAAATTCATCCCGGGCCTAGGCACTGCGGCGCCGCCGCTGGCTGGCGTCTTTCGTTTGTCACCCTGGCAATTTTTGAGCTATGACGGCGCGGGCACATTGCTCTGGGCGGGATTATTCGTGGGGCTGGGCGCAGCGTTTGAGAAACAATTGGCAGAAGTGGAAGCCGCAGTCGCGCATGTGGCCGGCTCACTGTTCATGGCAGCGGTCATCGCGCTGGCCGCTTACCTGGCGTGGAAGTTTGTAAAGCGCGAGATGTTCCTGCGTGAACTGCGCATGGCACGCATTGATGCGCAATCCGTTATGCGCATGATGGAGCGCGGCGAAGAGATGGTCATCGTGGACCTGCGGCATCCGAAGTCGCTGGAGTCAGACCCATACTTGATCAAGGGCGCGTTAAGGATGTCGCCGGAAGAATTGTCAGAGAAGCATGAGCAGATCCCGCGCGACCGGGACGTGATCCTCTATTGCACTTGACCCAGCGAAGCGACCAGCGCCCGGGTGGCGCTGCTATTGAAGAAACGTGGCATCACGCGGGTGCGTCCCCTGGAAGGGGGACTGGATACGTGGCGTGAGTTGGGATATCCAGTGGATGAGTTCAAGCCGGTTGGGTTGGCATGAGCTATCTGGCTCGCCGCTCGGCCTTTAACAGAGCCGCTTTCCTTTCCCTGCCCCAGCGATAGCCCCCATCGCCGCCGGACTTAGGAACGACGCGGTGGCAAGGAACCACCAGCGCGATCGGGTTTGCGGCGCACGCGCGTGCGACGGCGCGATGCGCGCGGGGATATCCGATGCTCTCTGCGACTTGCGAATATTCGCGCACCTCACCGCGCGGGATGGCGCGTAATGCTGACCAGACCTGCGACTGAAATGCAGTGGCCCGGACATCGAGAGGAAGTTGCAACGCGGCGTTTTGCCCAGCGATGCATTTGCGAACGGCGTTCGCATGAGTGGCCAGACGAGCATCATCGCGGCGAATCTCTGCCGCACTGAATTCTTCGCGCAGTTCGTTTTCCAACTCGGCAGCAGAGTTGCCGATCCTCAAACTGCACAATCCGCGCCCGGTTTCAGCAATCAAGATCATTCCGATCTCTGAATCAAAAACACTGAAAGCGATCTTTGCGCCTTTGCCCTTCTTTCCGTAGGAAGCGGGCGTCATGCCCAGTTGCGGTGTAGCGTTCTCGGCGACACGGCTGCTGGAGCTGTATCCGGAGTCGTAGGCAGCATCAACCACTTTCGCCGCACTCCGCAAGTTCGTCTTGAAACTCGCGACCCGGCGCGACGCTTGATACTGCTGCGGCGTGACGCCAAGCGCCTTCTTAAACATGCGCTGCAGATGAAACGGACTGTAGCCGAGACGTTTTGCCAGGTGTGCTAGAGTCACGCGCGAGTCCAGGTTCGCGTCAATAAACTTGCAGGCTTCGCGAACGATCTGGGCTTGCGGATTCTCCGCGTTCGGGCGGCAGCGCTTGCAGGCGCGGAATCCGGCGCGCTCGGCTGCGGCAGGCTGCGCAAAGAAATCTACATTCGTGCGGCTAGGGCGGCGGCTGGGACACGTTGGCCGGCAATAGATGTGGGTCGAGCGGACGGCGTAAACGAACTTGCCGTCAGCGCGGGCGTCGCGTGAGAGCACTTGCTGCCATTGCTGTTCGCCTGATCGTTCCATGCGCTTGATCTTAGCGGGCATGCTCAGATGATTCTATCCGCGGATTGCGGTCAAAGTAAGCCGCCTATGACACAGAGAAAAGGGCGCAGCTCGTGAAAGCCTGCGCCTCTGTTTCTTTCGTTCTGCCAGAGCTTAATGCGATACGTACACCTTTACGGTATTGGACTTCACCCAAGCATGGTTCGTCCACGCCAACACCTGCAACGTGTGCCATTTGTGCAAGCTGGCCTTGGTCCAGTAATCAACCTTTGTGACGTTGTTGATGGTGGTGACCGCAGTACCGTCAACCAACACTCTCATTGCCGAGATGGCCGTACTGGAACTGGCGGTGGCCTTTATTTCGATCCACTGTCCAGCATTGGCGTAGTTGTTCGTAGGTGAAGTGATCACCACGCTGGGCGCCGTCGGTGTCGGAGTTGGCGGCGGAGGAGGGGGCTGAGCGATGGTGTAAGTTGCTGCGCCGGACATGCGGTTGATGATGCCCGGTTGCCCTACCATCTTCACGTAGAGTTGGTACGTACCTGGAGCCAAGCTGTAATTCGAGAGTTTAAGCGAGGTGTTGCCCACCGCGAGGTCAGTCAACTTCATCAGGTTCTGGCTGTCTTGCGAGATGTAGACCTCGTAATGATCGACAGTGCGCTCACTACCTGAGGCAGAAGAGAATGCCGGCGCGAAATTCAACACACCGGCTGAGACACTGGCCGACATCGTTGCGCAATTATCAATGCCGGTCTCAGTCTCGGTGCCTTCTTCGTAGTCGTTCCAAGTGGCGATCTTCATGATGGCAGGCCCGCTGGAAAGCGCTGCAACGTTTCTGGCCATTGAATCCATCCACAGGTTGCCGCAATCCTGGCTGACGATGCGGTTCTTTGACCATGACGCTACCGTGTCATTGAATCCCTTCCACGCCGAGCCGGTGCTGACTTTGGTGGTGTAAGTGAGAGCTGTGGAATAGAAACCGTCTAAGTATCCGAGGCCTGTGGTGTCAGTGCTGCTCGGCATTCCGATCCATGAGAATGCTCCGCTCGAATAGCTGGGGCTGAATCCGGATTTATTGCGGAAGATGAAAATAGGGTTGCCGGCAGCTTGCGCTTGCACGGTTGTCCAATTGATGCCGCTGATGTTGTCAAACACATACACCACCGGACGCCCATTGATGCGCAGATAGTTAGGCGACTGGAAGTAATGGGTGTTGCTGAAGTCCATGTTGGCGAGCAGCGTGGCAGTCACGTTCGTGGAACCACTGTAGGCGCCGGAATTGTCGCTGATGGCGAACAAGAATCCAGGATGGTTCTGCACGGCGGCAAACATCGTGAGCGCGCCCTGCTGGTCGTAGGAATTCGAATTCGCTTCGGAGACCATGACCCCGTCATATCCGCGGCTGATCATGTCCTGCACAATGGCTTCCGCCTGGGCGGCGTCGTGGGATGACTGCCCGATATCGATGTGCCCGCTTTTTCCCCACCATGGCATGTAGTGGGCCATCAATTTGCCAGTGAAACCGGGAAGCAGATTGCGGATGGGCAACTTACTTACATTGCCCGGAGCGGGGTCGCCATTCGGCAAAGCGGTGAATGTGTTGGAGGCGCTGGTGTTGTTGGCTGTTTGAGCTGAAAGAGTAGTAGTCGGGGTGATGCTGACGGCTGATGCAAATGACTGCACTGCCAAAAGAAGAACGAACAAGAGGTTATAACTGCGATGCATCGGTTCCTCCGAACCCGTGAGCGCACGCCCGGCCAGAACTTTGGCGCGCGAATCGGTTTAAGTTTTTTTGTCCGGAGGTGACTTTAGGTTTAAGGAGGCAAAAGGTCAGTCGGGGGAGTGGCCCACTATTGGAGTTAAGGTTACGTAATCCCGATGGGGGATGCACCTTAATACCCTAGGCGGGTTTATGAGCTAGGGTGGGCCGTAGCACTCTGAATCGGCGAATCGTCGATACGGGAATGAGGAGCCCGAGGGGCCAAATAAAAAGCGGCGCCCGCAAATGCGAGCGCCGCTTGATGCTGTGCGAGGGTTATGACTTTATTTAGGGCAAGTAATAACGGAAAGAGGTGAGGACCACATTATTGATCGCGTTCGGATCGCCACCCACGCCTCGCCATGTGTTTCGGACCAAATATTCATATTGCGGTCCGAACTGTATTTTTCCCTTTGGGCCGTTGTATGGTTTGAACCAGAACCCGCCGGTGCCTTCAAAGATAGCGCGGGTATTGGCCACGCACGATGC
>JAICWB010000328.1 GCA_025935035.1 Terriglobales bacterium | reverse complement strand
CAGCAACACGCTTTGCCACACTCATGGCTGCGACACGTCGAGGCTGTGTACAACCAATGATGAGTTCGTTCCCGTAACCCGCTTCGGCCAGGTACTGAGTCATCTGGGTGGTTTTACCAGATCCAGTGTCGCCAACAACAATGAGAGTGGAATTGTTTGGATGGAACCACACGCGGTGGAATTTAATCAAGTCGTCGCGGGTGATCTTCTCGACGCTGGCGGGCGTTCCGGAGCCCGTCAGGGGATTGCCATAGGCGTGGCCTGGGCCGTAGAGAAGGCCTGGCAAGACACGCGCGGCCATGAGAATCGGCTGGTTTTGTTCCTGCTGGATGGCGTCCAATTGCAGCTTCTGCTCGCGTTTGAAATCGGCCGGAGGAAATGACGGGTTGAGAAGCACATCGGCGAAAAGGTCGAGAGAAGGATCAAGCTTGGACTTCAAAGCGGAAAGGCGGACGAAGGAATAGTCCAGTTGCGCGTAGCTGCCGAGTTGCGCCCCAAGGAGCGCGGTCTGGTCGCTAATCTGGAGGGCGGTGCGCGTTCGGGTTCCATCGACCAAGAGAGCGGAGGTGAGCTTGGCGGTTCCGGGCTCAACGAATTGATCGGCGGCGGAGCCTGCATTGGTCGCCATCCACATATCCACGAGTCCGGCGCCGGAGCGCTCGGCGAGGATTACTTTCAGGCCGTTGGAAAGAGTGGCGCGCTGCAGTTTGGGCAGCTTTAGCTCTGGCGGAGTGCCGAGGGCTGGTTTTTGCGTGTGATCAACCTGTGCTGCTGCGGGCTTGTAGTCCGGGAAGGGCATCACTTCGGCGATGTACACGCCGTCCGAAAGCCAGCGGACTGCGGCGGAACGCAGGTCTGCGGCGGTGGCATTGCGGATGCGTTCGAGCGTGACCTTGTAATTTCCCGGATCGCCGGTGAACACGGCGTACTGCGCCAGCACGTCCGATTTGCCGCCGAACCCGCCAATTCGCTCGGCGCCGCGAAGGAAGCGGGCGAGATATGCGGTCTGAACGCGCTGCACTTCGGCTTGGGTCGGCCCTTCCTTGAGGAAGCGCGCAACTTCCTCATTCATGGCTTTTTCGATTTGATTCAGATTGTGACCGGGAGCCGCAGTCACCTGGATGACAAACTGGCCTGCGATTTCGCGGGCGTCGTTGTAGACGGTGACATCGCTAGCAATTTGATCGTCATAGACGAGCCGCTTGTAGAGGCGTGAAGTCTTGCCATCGCCGAGGCAAGACGCGACAAGCCTGAGATAATCGGAGTCCGCGCTGCCGAACGGAGGAATGTTCCAGATTTTGTAAATACGTGGCAGCGGCACTTTTTCCTGCGTGATTTCGCGATGCGTCCCGGTCATTTTGGCGACCCAAGCCTGCTGGTGGGCCACCGGCGGGCCGGGCGGAATGTCGCCAAAATACTTTTCCACCTTCTCCTTGGCGGTTCTTGCATCGATATCGCCGGCCAGAACGATCACCACGTTGGATGGTCCGTAGTAGCTTGCGAACCACTCCTTCACGTCTTTGAACGAGGCGGCATCCAGGTCAGCCATGTCGCCGATGACGTCCCAAGAGTAAGGATGTCCGGCGGGGAAAGTATTTTCGGGGAAGTGTTCTTCCGTGAGGTCATACGGCTGGTTTTCATCCTGGCGTTTCTCGTTCTGCACGACGCCGCGCTGGAGGTCGAGGGTCTTCTGGCTTAAGTCGAGGTAGGCCATGCGATCGGCTTCCATCCACAGCGTGTAATCCAGCGCGGATGTAGGAACGTCCTCGAAGTAATTGGTGCGGTCGAAATTCGTGGTTCCGTTCAGGTCCGTTGCGCCGACGGATTCGAGGGCCTTGATATAACTTCCCGGCGCGTGCTGGCTGCCGCCGAACATCAAATGCTCGAAGATGTGGGCAAAGCCGGTCTTTCCCCGCTTCTCGTTCTTTGACCCCACGTGGTACCACAGGTTCACCGCGACGATGGGGGCCTTGTGGTCTTCATGGACGATCAGCGTCAAGCCGTTCTTGAGCACGAATTTCTGATAGGGAATGTCCGGTTGTTGCGCGCGCGCTGGCCTCGCTGCCGCTCCCGCGAGAAAGAAAACAAGCATCAGTAACGGCCAACCGAATCGAACCCTCATATCTTCTCCTTGTTATTCTTGGCTTTTCGTCCGCAGATGCGCCGCTCACTCTAGCTGCTTATCGCGCATGATTCTACTAGAAAAAAACAAAGGGAACCTCGTGTAGGTCATCAGGAACGGTGCTCTGCGCGAATGCACTCTTCGTTTCGTTATTTTCTCGATCGTCAATTGGGAGGAACAGCTACGGCCGCGCGGAGTATTTGCGGCGTAATTTGAAGATGCAAGCGCACGAGATGGCCGTCATGCGAAATGTCCGCCGCTTTTAGAAGGGCGTCCAGCGCGGGCCACTGCGGGCCGATTTGCTGCTGCGTTTTCGGGTCGGCCATGGCGGCGCGTCCCATCCAAACCAAGCCTTCCAGCGCCGTGGACAATTGAAACGCGTTCAGCGTGGAATCGCATTCGGCAGTGGCCGCGACTTTCAAATTTTTCCCCGCAGGCAGGCCCGCGAGCGCGATGTTGTGCACGCTTTGCAGCAAGTG
>JAICWB010000308.1 GCA_025935035.1 Terriglobales bacterium | reverse complement strand
CATGCCTTATCTTGACGTGATCGCCGCCGCGCGCGAGCGCTTCAGCGCGCCCCTGGCCGCGTATCAGGTCTCCGGCGAGTACGCCATGATCCAGGCCGCGGCAAAGAATGGCTGGATCGACGGCGAGCGCGTGATGATGGAGTCGTTGTTGAGTATCCGGCGCGCCGGCGCGGATTTTATTCTGACGTACTTTGCGAAGGATGCAGCGAAGAGACTGGGATGAAGCTGGCTAGACTTTGCGGGTGGACCGGTTTCCTGATTGGTTTGTTAGGTCCGATTTTGTTCTATGGCGTCAATTGGGAGTGGGCGTGTTTAACTTGTCCACATATTACCGTCGCCCCCGGGCTGAATCCTCTTTCAGCCTCGCTTCCGTTTGATCTTTTGCAAGCAATTATTTTTGCTGTTATCGGCTATGCGGGCGGGTACTTCGTTTCCAAAACGAACGTCGACAAAGCCTAACCCGTTTGTCCCCTTCCTCTTCCCTAAGCTAGAATCGTAAGTTCGTCCCCATCATCTATATATCCCCTGAACCACTAAGAGGAGCACTCCATTGCCAGACACGATCTATGACGTTGCCATCATCGGCGCCGGCCCTGCCGGATACACGGCCGCCATCCGGGCCGCACAGTATGGACTGAAGACCGCGCTCATCGAGAAAGATGACAAGCTGGGCGGCACCTGCCTGCACGTCGGTTGCATCCCCACGAAGGCGCTGCTGTTCAGCGCGGAGATCTTTGACCACATCAAGGCGGGCAAAGAGCTGGGCATTGAGGGCGTGGAGAAGGCGACCGTCAACTGGAAGGCCATTCAAGACCGCAAGAACAAGATCGTGACCAAGCACACCAAGGGCCTTGAGTTCCTGATGCGCAAGAACAAGGTCAACACCATTGAAGGTTACGGACGCCTCACCGGCCCGGCCAAAGACGGCGTGCACACCATTGAAGTGTTGACCGAGGGCGGCGGCGGCGCGGCCGGTGAATTCAATTACGTGAAGGCCAAGGCCGTAATCCTGGCTACTGGTTCTGAGGCGCGCATGCTGCCCGGCCTGGAACCGGACACTCGCATCCTCACCAACATTGAGATCCTCAGCCTGAACGCAATACCGAAGTCGCTCGTGATCATCGGTTCAGGCGCGGTGGGTTCGGAATTTGCGAGCTTGTATAAATCGTTCGGTTCGGAAGTCACGCTCATTGAGATGCTGGACCGCATCGTGCCCGTGGAAGATGTTGATGTCAGTAAGGAATTGCTGCGCGCCTTCAAGAAGCGCGGCATCAACGTAGTGACCTCAGCGAAGACGGAGAAAGTTGAAAAGACGAAAGACGGCGTAGCCGTGACCTACACCGCAGACGGCAAACAGACAAAGGTCGAAGCCGAGAAAGTGCTGATCGCCATCGGACGCCTGCCGCGCACTGACAACGTCGGAGTAGAGAAAACGAAAGTGAAACTCGATCGTGGATTCGTTCAGGTGAACGAGTGGATGGAGACCGCCGAGCCCGGCGTTTATGCCATTGGTGACATCGTCGCCGGCCTGCCCCAACTCGCGCACGCCGGTTCTATGGAGGGCATGGTCGTGGCGGCAAAGCTGGCCGGCAAGTACGCGCGTCCGGTGAAAAAGGGCCGCGTCCCGGGATGCACCTACACCGAGCCCGAGATTGGCAGCGTTGGCATGACAGAAGCTGCCGCGAAGGCTGCGGGCTTGCAAGTGAAGGTCGGCAAGTTCCCGTTCGTCGGCAATTCGAAAGCCACGATCGTTGATAGCCATGACGGCTTCGTAAAAGTCGTGGCAGACGCGAAGTACGGCGAGATCCTCGGCGTGCACATCATCGGTCCAAAAGCGACTGAACTGATCTCAGAAGCTGTGACCGCCATGGACATGGAAGCGACAGTGGAAGAGATGATGTTCACCATCCACGCGCATCCGACGTTGTACGAAGCGTTGCTGGACGGCTTCGCCAGCGTGAACGGAATGCCCATTAACGTGTAAGTGACTTCGTCCGGGTTTGCCGGCGCGAACCGCATGTCGATCAACTCGAAAGGTCCGCCACTCGACGAGCTATTGTTTGCGCTATTAGGAGCGCCGGAGGCGCAAAAGCGTAGCGCGTAGCCCAGGACGTCAGTCCTGGGTTAGCGTTTCAACAGGAAGAGTCCCGTAGGGACGGCAGCCTTAACGACAAAATGCAACTCCTCCAAGTCCTCCAACTCGGCACCGTGGATTACGGCACGGCGCTGCGCCTTCAACAAACGCTCGTCGAACTGCGCAAACAAAACCGCATAGCGGACACGCTGCTGCTACTCGAACATCCACCGGTCATCACCCTGGGACGCAACGCGCAAGAGCGCAACATCATCGCTTCGCCCGAATCCCTCGCGAAACGCGGCGTCGAGATCTTCGAGACCAACCGTGGCGGCGACGTCACCTTCCACGGCCCTGGACAGATCGTCGGCTACCCCATCTGCGATCTGCGCGGATTCTCGCCCCGCATCGGCGCAGTGGAATTCGTTCGTCGCATCGAAGAGGTGCTGATCCGGGTCTGCGGGGAATTTGGCATTTGCACGAAGCGCATCTGCAAGCTGACGGGTGTTTGGACTGAAAGTCAAAAGCCTTTCAACACAGAGGACACAGAAAACACCCAGGAGGCGAACTTTAAGGGTGGTTCGGCTGACTGCGATTCGAGCACGTCCACTGGCGACGAAAGAAAGATCGCCGCCATCGGCGTTCACATCTCCCGTGGCATCACCTCACACGGCTTCGCGCTCAACGTCACCACTGACCTTGAGCAATTCAAATTCATCGTGCCTTGCGGCATCTCAGACAAGCCCGTCACCAGCATGGAACAGGAACTCGGAGCTGACAAGACTCCCGCGCAAGACGCCGTCTGTAACGCCATCACGCGGCACTTTGGTAACGTCTTCGGCGTGCAGATCCTATGGCTGGAATCCCTCGAGAGCCTTCTTCAAAACAGCGCAAACACTGGCGATTCGCCAAGCCAGCCGCCCAATCAAGACACTCCCCTGCGCGAGCCCGAGAACCTCAAGCGCCTGCGCGAAGAACTGGGTCACACACCCAATGACGATATCCATTTCGCATAGTAGAATTATCTTTCGCCCCGCAGCCTCCT
>JAICWB010000169.1 GCA_025935035.1 Terriglobales bacterium | reverse complement strand
TCTTCTCTTCATGTCAGTAGAAATGCCGAATGGACGCCTCGATTGCAGCACGCAAGGTTTTCCGCCGATGCCACCACCCGCAGCGGGCCATGAGCACGAGCGTCAGGTCCCACCCGCGAGTCCCGATCGCTTCCGCGGAGTTCGCATCTTTGACATTTCGGACATCAAGAACCCCAAGCAAGTAGCCGCAGTGCAGACTTGCCGCGGTTCGCACACGCACACGCTGGTCGTCGATCCCAATGACAAAGACGACGTGTACATCTACGTTTCCGGCACCAGCTTCGTGCGTCCCACTGAAGAGCTGGCCGGATGCTCCGGCGAGAAGCCTGACCAGGACCCGAACACTTCGCTCTTCCGTATCGACGTGATCAAGGTCCCGCTAGCGTCACCGAAGGATGCGAAGATCGTCTCCCAGCCACGGGTGTTCATGGATGCCCGCACTGGAGCCATCAATGGCCTGCTCAACGCCGGCAATCATGACAAGCCCGCTGACAAACCTGCTGAGACCAATCAATGCCATGACATCACGGTCTATCCCGCCATTGGGATGGCCGCCGGCGCATGCTCAGGAAACGGCATCCTGCTTAATATCAAAGATCCTGTTCATCCCGTGCGTCTGGATGCAGTGAACGATCCGAACTACAGCTACTGGCACTCCGCCACTTTTAATAATGACGGCACCAAAGTTCTGTTCACTGACGAATGGGGTGGCGGACTTCAGCCGCGCTGTCGCACGCAGGACCCGATGAACTGGGGCGCCGACGCCATCTTCAATCTCACCGGCGGTAAGCTGGGCTTCGTAAGTTATTACAAGATGCCTGCCGCGCAGACTGACACAGAGAATTGCGTGGCGCATAACGGTTCTCTTATTCCGGTCCCCGGGCGCGACATAGAAGCGCAGGCCTGGTACCAGGGCGGCATCTCGATCGTGGACTTCACCGATGCCGCGCATCCGAAAGAGTTGGCCTACTACGATCGTGGTCCGCTCGATGCGAACAACCTGATGCTGGGTGGCATGTGGTCCGCGTACTGGTACAACGGTTACATCTACGGTTCAGAGATCGCGCGCGGTCTGGATGTGTTCAAGCTGGTGCCCACGAAAGAACTGACGGCGAATGAGATCGCCGCCGCCAACTTGGTGCATTATGACGAGCTTAACGTGCAGGACCAGCAGCGTTATACGTGGCCTGCAAAACTCGTGGTTGCGCGTGCGTATCTCGACCAACTCTCCCGCTCGAACGCGATACCCGCAAATGAGATCTCTGAACTGCAAAGCCAGATTGACAAGGCAGACAAGGCACACCTTAAAGGCAAGCAGGCGGACAAGCTGAAAGAGCTCGGCGCGAAGTTAGAAGGCCAGGCTTCCAGCATCTCTGATCAAAACGATGCCAAGCGAGCGACTGCGTTGGCGGCGATTTTGAAGAATCCAGTGCAGTAAGAACAGCAAGGATTTTGTATGAATAACGATCGGCCTCACATCTTGGGGCCGATCATTTTTTGTGAGGTCTTTTCTTTTCCGGCTTGCTGGTCTTCGGCTGCTCTGTTGGCGCAGACGCTTTCGGCGCTTCCGCCGCGGGACCTTCGCTAACTAACTTCTTCACGAATCCGATGGGAAGATCAGCGGTCAGCACAGCGCGTGTTCCATTCTGCTCAACCTTGATGCTGTCAAAGAACACCTTCACATCTTTATCAGCGCCGGAGGGATCCGTGTTGACTTCGATGGAGTGGAACAGCATCAGGAAATTGCTGACCGAGTCGGTCAGTTTTTTCGCGTCGGCTTCGCTGGTGGTAAAGGCTTCTGTCTTGAAGGATATGCTTCCCAGATAGCGCAGCGACGCAACCGTCACTGTATCTTTTGGCAACGTGAAGCCGATTCCATTCGGCAATGGCAATGTAACCGACTGTCCGTCCGGCGTCTTCATGCGCAAGATCGCCCATGCGGTCGCACCGAGCGGCACGTGACGGTAGTATCCCTTCACCAGTGACGACCCGCGGAACGGCAGCGCTATCTGCCGAAAGCGATCGATGATGCCTTTGATGTTGGCGTCGTCCGCTGTGTTTGAGACGGCGACCGTGTCAGAGGTAAGGATGGCTACGCGCACCTTGCGGCCTTCGTGCGGGATGAGAAAAACATCCGTGTCGCGATACCGCTCCACATCGCTCGACAGCTTGTGCAAATAGTGCGTGACTTTGGTGGTATCGAATGTGCCGATCAGGACCTGCGAGAAACGCCGCTCCTTCGCGTCAGGATGCAGCGGGTCACCTGACGGCTCTGGCGCGTGAACTGCAATGGCTGCTTCGTCAAGATCATGCTCAAATTGAAAGCCTGTATCTTTTACGAACTGCTCGTAGTCAGGATCATGCATCACCGGCGTCGAACCGAACCCTGAAAACGTGCGCAGCGGCTTCAGGTCGAAATAGAGAACCGCGTCAGATTCAGGAAGCAGACGGGCGGCTTCTGGGGCGGTCTGTCCGCGAAGGTAGAGCGCCGCGCCTATGGCCGCGAGGGCGAGCAGCACCACCAGCGGTACCCAGACTCTTCGTCGTCGCAGCAGGGATGAGGCCATGGAGGACTGCGGAAAATCATATCACCGTGGCGGAACTACGGTTTTTCTTGGCTGGCATGCGGAAAGCCATCTATTTCGTTTGTGGAACTCTTATTTGCGCCATGTTGCTGTTTGACGGATTCATGCCGGAGTCAATGGCGTTGTGGTCACGTACTACTCACGTGAGCCGACAGACACTTAATGGTTACGAGATTGAAGTGCCTCTTGGATGGAATATTTCCGGACAAAAGGACTCAGTGAGTTTGCTAAAGGTAAGGGGACAAGTCAGGAGTTATCTGTTTGGCTCGTCTGGAGAAACAATTGACTTCATCGCTATTCAGGCAGCCCACAATCCAGTGAACTACAGGAACTCTCTGACCGTCTTAGAGCGAATCCATTGGAAAGTAGGTAAGAGTGAGGAACGAAGCGTGGCCGGAAAGAAGATGATCTGTATGCACGCTTCTCCACCAGATTATCCTTACATGCTCAATATTTTTTGCGTGCCGGATGGCTCTACCGACGGACTATCAATTTCGTATTCCGGTGATACAGAACACGTTCCCGAATTCTTCGCTATCCTAGATAACGTCAAGAAGACCAACTAAGAAAATCTTCGTCGCTACTTATTACATCCAACAGACAATGCCCAACGGACGATTCGCCAATACGGTGCGCGCCCTCAAGCACCGCAACTTCCGCCTCTTCTTTACCGGACAGTTGATCTCGCTCATCGGCACGTGGATGCAGACCGTCGCCGAATCCTGGCTGGTCTATCGCCTCACCGGCTCCGCATTATTGTTAGGTAAGACCGCATTCGCCAGTCAGATACCAGTATTTTTGTTGTCGCCGCTCGGCGGAATCGTTGCTGACCGATTCAACCGGCATCGCATCATTATCGCCACGCAAAGCTGCGCCATGTGTCTGGCGGGCACGTATGCGTTTCTCACACTCACCGGCCGCATCACGGTGAAAGAGATCATCATCATAGCCGCGTGTCTCGGCACGGTGAATGCGTTCGATCTGCCCGCGCGGCAGGCGTTCATCGTGGAGATGGTCGGCAGGGAAGACCTCATCAACGCCATCGCGCTGAACTCGTCCATGTTCAACGGCGCGCGCATCGTCGGACCGGCGGTTGCAGGACTACTTGTCGCAGCCATCGGCGAGGGCTGGTGCTTCGCAGCAAATTCTGTCAGCTACATCGCCGTCATCACTGGATTGCTGATGATGCGCGTCTATCCGCACGAAAAGAAAAACAATGCGCCCGCGCTCGAAGCTCTGCGCGAAGGCTTCAGCTATGTGAAACACACGCCTCCCATCCTCGCATTGCTGATGTTGCTCGGACTGATCTCGCTCGTTGCGATGCCCTACTCCGTGCTCATGCCTATTTTCGCGGAGGAGATCCTGCACTCCGGCGCGCGTGGGCTCGGCATGCTGATGGGCGCGACCGGCATGGGCGCGCTCATGGCCGCGCTGTTGCTCGCGTCACGCAAAGGTGTGAAAGGTCTAGGCACCTGGGTGTCGCGCGCATCGCTCGTCTTCGGATTCACGTTGATGGGCTTCGCCTACTCTCGGCACTTCTGGCTCTCCATCGCAATCCTCATCGCTCTCGGTTTCACCATGATGATGCAGATGACCGCGTCGAACACGCTCATCCAGTCCATGGTGCCCGACCGTCTTCGCGGACGTGTGATGAGCGTCTATTCCATGATGTTCATGGGCATGGCGCCCATCGGCTCATACTCCGCCGGTGTCGCCGCGCACAAGATCGGTGCGCCGTTGACCCTGGCCACGGGCGGAGCACTGTCGCTGGTCGGCGCGGGCTTCTTCAGTATGTACCTGCCCAAACTGCGCGCTGGCGCCCGCAAACTCATCTTGGCCCAAGAATCCGCCGGTGCGGAACCCCCTGCAATGCAACCACTTGTGGCCTCGGATGCTGATGTTCAGGTGATGGAAGAGGCGTTGACTTTAGACTCCGCCGCGCCCGTCCAACCTCCGAACCGACCCCATTAATGAATTAGTTAACATCTGTTATACTTAGAAGGCCGAATGGAATGAACAGCGTAGGTCTCTCCGCCTTGCACGCGGATTGCCGTTTATGCTAACCTTTCATTCTTGTCCTTTATGTCCCGAACCTTCCTGCTGAGAGCTGCTTAATCTCACGCGGAGTTGTGTTTAAACGGAACATAAAGAACATAAAGTTTTGTGAGGTCATCGCATGCGATCACCTCATGCTGGCGTAGCTCAGTCGGTAGAGCACCTGATTTGTAATCAGGGGGTCGGGGGTTCAAATCCCTTCGCCAGCTCCAGAGCAGCAGAGAAGGATTGCAGAGCAAGTTAGCGGCGGCAGGCAACAAGTAGCAGGCGGACGGCAGCGGCGAAATAGTTCATCGTTTTTTCGTTCTTCCTCGTAACAGGTCTTCCTCAGTGGAAAGCCCTTCTGTAGATCGGAACACTCCGTAACGGCGAAAACGCGCCAGCGGATTTTTGCGCTTCCGGGAATGCTTGCCATGTTGTCTTCGTTGCTCTGGTCCGGTGAGCACGAAGTGAGCGCTGGACCGCGCGAACCTAGTGCGAGGCGAAGCAGCTTTGCTACGGAGCCTCGAATTAACGCTCTTGGCTTTGGTTGTGGACAGGTGGCCGAGTGGTTAATGGCAGCAGACTGTAAATCTGCCGGTCCTTGGACCTACGGAGGTTCGAATCCTCCCCTGTCCACCAGTTTTGGTTGTTGGTGATGTGGCAATGGCGAAGTTGATGGTGGCGTTAGTGATGATGGCGGTGGTCGCCATCGCCGCAGATAAAACGCTGACGAACGATAAATTGCGGTTGGGAACGTTCCTGGTATTGGGATTTTTCACCATGCGCATCATCTTCGCGTACACGCGCCAACAGCGCGAGAAGTTGGAAGAGCAAGGGAAGTAGCAAGCTGATGTAGCTCAGTTGGTAGAGCACTCCCTTGGTAAGGGAGAGGTCACCAGTTCAATCCTGGTCATCAGCTCCAGATTTGGAAGTGGCAGTACTGGTAGTAGGGAAACGCAGGCGGGAGTAACTCAGTGGTAGAGTCACAGCCTTCCAAGCTGTTGGTCGCGGGTTCGATTCCCGTCTCCCGCTCCAGATATTCGGCAAGGTGAATCGGTAGTAATGGCATACGAACAGGCAGCCATAGCAGTACAGAGCGCGGAGTTCTCGAAGTTGAAGAACATCGTGGAACGCGCACTCTCCGCCGACGCAGAAAAGTTTTTGGGCGCGGTGCAAAGCAAAGGCGAGTTGATCCGGCACTTTGAAGAGATTCTGAATGCCGGTCTGTTCAACAAAGCAGTGAGCGGAGCGGATTCCGCCAAAGATCTATACGGCAAGATGCCGGCTTCAGACCAGGGCCAGTTGCGTGAGTTTTACCTCACTCGATTGGAGCAAGTGGATACGGCGTTGCGGCATAAGTACAAAAAGATTTACCGCTATACATAAAGCACTTTTAATTTTCAAAAAGCGAGACAACCACATGGCGAAAGAGAAATTTGACCGTACAAAACCGCACGTGAACGTAGGGACGATCGGGCACATCGATCATGGCAAGACGACTCTTACTGCCGCGATCACCAAGGTGCTCTCGAAGCACAACCCGAACATCAAGTTCCGCTCGTTCGATTCGATCGACAATGCTCCGGAAGAGCGCGAGCGCGGTATCACCATCGCGACGGCGCACGTCGAATACGAGACGCCGAACCGCCACTATGCTCACGTCGATTGCCCGGGCCACGCCGACTACATCAAGAACATGATCACGGGCGCGGCGCAGATG
>JAICWB010000337.1 GCA_025935035.1 Terriglobales bacterium | reverse complement strand
GCATGTCACGCACGTTTGACCTGACGGAACGTTACAAGTTCGAATTCATCGCTGAAGCGTTCAACCTGTTTAATCATCCGAACGTTTCCGGCATGAATTCGGGTGAGTTCAGCCTGGGAACCTGCACCGGCAACGTGGCGCAGAACAACCTGAGCTGCGCTCTGACCGCCCAGAGCAATTTCAATACCCCGTCTACCTTGGATGGCGGTACGAACTTGGCACAGCGCCAGATCCAGTTCGCCTTCCGCCTGAAGTTCTAAGCGGCTCGATTAGACTAAAAGGCCCGATGCTTCCGCATCGGGCCTTATTTTTTCGCTAATTTCCCGTTCGCAGGACAAAGAGCCTATTTAGACAGCTCCCGCTTTACCGTCTCACTCACTACTTTGCCGTCCACACGTGTGCCGCTGGCCGCAAACTTTGCCATGGTGCCTTTCATTACGGTCCCCATGTCTTTGATAGTGGGCGCACCCGTCTCAGCGATGACGGCGCGTACCGTCGCCGTGATCTCTTCCTCGCCTGCAGATTGCGGCATATAGCCTTCGATGATCTTTATCTCGGCAGTCTCTTTGTCGGCGAGCTCTTGGCGTCCGCCCTTGGTGAACTGTTCCACCGAATCTTTGCGCTGCTTGATCATGGTGCTCAGGATCTGAATGGTCTCCTGGTCGTCCACCGGCGCGCGCTTATCGATCTCGCGGCTGCGAATGCCGGACTTCATCATGCGCAGCGTGGTCAAACGGTGTTCATCTTTGGCCTTCATGGACGTGACTATGTCTTGGTTGATCTTTTCGGAAATGGACATGGCAGTGATTGTAAATGTTGGGGACTGCTTCGAGAATCGGCGATTGCCATGATCGGTGCTTTGCGATTTAAAACCATAAGAGGGGGTCTCGAAGTGGTTTCAATCCTGGCAATCACAAGTGCTGGCAATCTCAAATTCTTCACCGGGGTGCAATAGAATATTGCCATGCTGATCAAGTCTCGCCTCTTCACTCCCGGCCCAACCCCGCCACTGCCAGCCGCCCAACTCGCCATGGCAGATGCCAACTGCCACCACCGCACTGCGGAATTCCGCGAACTCTACGGCGGTGTGTTGCGCGATACGCAAACGTTCATCGGCACGAAGAATGACGTTATTCTGTTCACCTCTTCCGGCTCGGGCATGATGGAAGCTGCGGTGGCGAACCTCACTTCGCCGAATGACAAAGTCATGGTCATCACCGCGGGCAAGTTCGGCGAGCAGTGGAAGACCACGTGCGAAGCTTTCGGATGCCGTGTTGTCGAGGTCAGCGCACCTTACGGCCAGACCATCGACATCGCGGAAGTAGAAGCAAAGCTCAAGTCAGATGTTCAGGTCGTCTTCATGCAGTCCACTGAGAATTCCACGGGTGTGCGCCATGACGTGGAAGCAGTCGCCGCATTCACCAGGAAGAGCAATGCCCTCTTGGTGGTGGACGCCATCGCCGGGCTTGGCACCACGCAATTTGACGTGGACGCGTGGGGCGTGGACATGATCATTGGAGCGTCACAGAAAGCGCTAATGGTGCCGCCGGGAGTCAGCTACTGCGCCGTCAGCGAGCGCGCATGGAAGCACATGGAAAGCGCAAAGAATCCGCGTTTTTATTTCGACTTGCGCAAAGAGCGCAAGACCGCCGCACACAACGAGCCTATGTACACTCCCGCAATCCCGGTCATCGCCGCGATGGCTGCGTCGTATGATTACATCCGCAAGATGGGTAACGGCAACCTTGCCGCCGGACGCGACGCGCTGATCGAGAACGCAGAGACCTGCGCCGAGATGACGCGCGAGGCGGCGCTGGCGTTGCGCCTCGAGCTCTTCGCGCAAGAGTCATACGCATCCGCAGTCACGTCCGTCTGCCCGCCTCCGGGCGTTGATTCCGGCGATATCGTAAAAGGATTCCAGAAAGAATTCGGCTGCATCATCTCTGACGGACAAGCCGCCATGAAAGGTAAGATGTTCCGCCTCGCGCATCTTGGCTACGTGGATTACATGGACACGCTGGCCGCGATCGGCGCGCTGGAACAGGTGCTTGGCATCCTGGCGAGGCCGAAGCATGTGGAGTTTGGTCCGGGATTGCGTGCCGCGCAGAACGTGTACGCGCGGGCGAGCGCGGGGGCGAAGGTTGCAGTAGGTGGTTAAATCTTCTTGCCGGAGACGTAGGGATTCCCCGTCACAAAAAACCGCAACGGCAACTCCGCCGACTTAGTAATCCCGATCCGCACGGTCGTAGTGATACGCGGATG
>JAICWB010000109.1 GCA_025935035.1 Terriglobales bacterium | reverse complement strand
TCTGAAGCATGTGTGCCCAGATCTTTGACCTGATGCCCCGCTTTCTCAATGTGCTCCTTGAGCAATTCCTTGAGGTCAAACCCGGCGTGGTCGGCGCCCATTGCGATCTTCATGCGCAGGATTGTACCGCGAGCTTAAAAAAAAGGGCGACCTGAAAGCCGCCCTTCCTGAAGCGAGTCAACTTTTTACTGCACTGTGATAGTCAGCGTCTTAGTCGCAGTCTTTGTGCCGGCAGAGTTGAAGGAACTGAACATTATCTTGCGCGTTCCTTTCACACCGAGGGTGAAGTGCACATCCAGGTGAGAACCTGAAACCAATGCCTTCCTCACTCCGTCCACGTCCACTTCCATCTTGGCCGTTCCAGAGACACCGGTCGCGATCGCGTGGATCGATGAGCCCGCGCTCACGGCTGAGTTGTCCACCGGGTCACACACATGGATACCCGAAGTCGGAGTAGAACAGCCACTCGAGGAACCCACAGTGAACGTCACATCCTTCTTCATCTGGGTATGGTCATAACTCGTCGCCACGATGGTTACAGTGTGCGACCCGGTCGAGAAGGTCTTTGTGAGATTCAAGAAGGCATAGTCAAAGTAACCGTAGAACTGCTGAACCAGTTTCGCGCCGCCTTCCCACAGCTCCAGCTTACGAATTGGGGAAAAATCGCTAGCCCCCACATTGAACGTAACGTTGGGTGCATTGATGGTGATGGTTGACCCGTTCACCGGCGAACAAGTGCTGATGCCGTGCGCGGGCTGGAGGCAGTAGTTGAATCCCGTCTGCGTATCGTTATAGAGGACTTCCAGAGTGCTGCCTTCGACCTGCGCCAAGTCCGGCCTGCCATCGTGATTGAAATCGCCAATGAGTTCAGGTGAAACGCTATTCGCGGTCTTCTCAATAGTGAAAGAGCCGTTCTGCTGCAGTCCTAGCCACAATCCAGGCGTTACGCGATCATCGCCAAAGAACGCGATGTCATTCGATCCGTCGCCATTAAAGTCTGCTACCTGGATGCTCGGAGATCCGCCTGGGAAAGCGAAGAGATCGGTTTCAGTGAATGTGCGTCCGCTGTTGCCTTGAAAGACGATGGCATGGGAAATCACGTTGCCACTGTCCACATCCGCATCGGCCAGTGCCCCTACGATGTCAGTCTTGCCGTCGCTATTGAGATCGGCAGCGGTCAGCGCCAGGTTTCCAGTGAACGGAACACTAGGGCCGTTTACGAAGTGGCCGGCACCGTCACCGAACGCGGTATACATGTTGATTGACGTGTTCGGACCGTTGGCTTGATCATTGCGTTGCACGAAGAAGTCGGCGTGTCCGTCACCGTCAAAATCGCCCCAGCCGAGGGCAGTAAAGTCGCAGCAGGAATCGTCATTACTGATCTGGATACCGCCGCCGTAACTGAAAGTGCGATTGCCGGTGTTGGTGAAGAGGCGGGCATAGTAGTTACCGTCCCCGGAGAAACCGCCCACTATCAAGATGTCCTTCTTCCCGTCGCCATTGAAGTCTGCCACTACCGCCCGATCGGGAATGATGTCTGTGGAGTTATACAACACAGGCGCGGACAGCGTTCCGTCTCCCTTGCCATACAACACGGCTACTCCACCGTGCGTGCTGCCCAACACCGAAACGACGACATCGGCATTGCCATCCCCATCAACGTCTCCCGCAGTCACGTCTCTCACAGTGTTCCCCACGGGATATTCGACTGCTGTATTAAAGTGCCCGTTCCCACCAGAAAGCAATACGGACACGAAGGTGTTGCCAGGACTACCAGCGACAACATCCGTGTTGCCGTCGTTATTTAAATCCACTGCTATGCGCAAACCGGAGGGCGCGCCGTTGAAAGTACTGTGATTGAACGTTGCTTGTTGCTGAGCGAAAGCTAATGTCGTAAACGTTAAGCTCAACAAAACGAGTGAAAGGCGGTGATGGCATTGCATAAATCTCTCCTGAAGGGAACCACATTTGTTAACTGACTAGATAACAGCAGCTCACGTCCGGTTGTCTGATTCAGGCACCGCATAAAAATAAATGATTGCAAATAAGTTGTTTATTTTGTTTTTAATATGCGCATTGAGAAATATACATTTTTCCGCATGCGATTGGGCGGTCTCTACAGAATTCAGTGGGAAATTCACGTGGAATGTTGATTGATATATTAATACGGATTTTATGCACCAATAAAAACGGCCTCCCGAAGGAGGCCGCTTTTCGCTACTCGTTGTTCTTCTATCGGGCTTTGGTGGTAAATGAAGCCACCGGACTCACTGCTTCCGTACCACTACCTTCGCCCTGGCCGGAATCGACTACAAAATAGTAAGTAGTATTGGGGCGCAGGTTCTTTAATTGGACGCGGTGTACAGAATGTTCTCGGTTCGGATCGTTCGCAAATGGAGCCTCGGCTACCTGGTCTAGATTCTGTTGCGTATAGCCATAACGCACGTAGGAGCTGCCGCCCCAGTTCGTCGTCCATGCAATGTGCGCCCAGGAATCGCCCACGCCTTCTACTCTCGGACCATCCACGATTCGAAGCGCCTCGTGGCTAGTGTTCTGCCCGTTTGCTTTCCACGCCGGAACATTTCCATTCGAAGCTTGCCCTTTCGTAGTGAATGACTGAATGCCGCTGCGTGCGCTCGTCCCCGTTCCCTCACCTTGGCCTGAGTCAGCCATAAAGTAATACGTTGTGCCCGGACGCAGGTTCTCCACCTTCACGCGATGGGTCTGATGCTCACGCTTTTCATTGTCCGCATACGGCGACATCGCCGTCTGGGTCAGCGAATTTCCGCTGGTGCCATAGCGGATGATCGAACTTCCACCGGTATTAGTAGTCCAGGCGATGACCGCCCACGTGTCGCCCACACCTTCCACCCGCGGACCATCTGTGATCTGCAATGCTGGTGAGCGTTGTGCCGATGCCGCGATTGAAATTCCCGCTAGCAGCAGTAAGAAAATCCCAACTTTTTGAATCTGTGTCTTCATGTTCCCTCCACAAGAATGGGCAAGCCTGCGGCCAGCAAGCTTACATGTGTCCCTTAAATCTGTATCCATTTAGGATGCCGGCGCTGCCTGGCGGGTGGGCAAATGTAAAGCAGCCACTCTGCAATTCCTGAGTACCCGCACGCACGAACCAAAAAAACGCGCCGATCGCTCGGCGCGTCTTAGGTCCAGTTGAGGAACTACTTACCGATCAACCCGCTCCCGCCCGTCTGTTTCAATATCCACACGTTCGTAAGGGTCGTCGTCGGATCAACATGCAGGTCGTCCGGATAGACCGCCATTGCACTCCCATCGATGTAGGTATCCGGATAGAAATACTCCAGAAGATTGCGCGTACCGCTCTGGCAGGCAAGTCCATTGTTGCAGATGCCACCATGGTGCATGACGTCGGTCGCCTGCGAGATGGTAAAGGTCGGCACCGGGGCCAACGCGTTCAGGCTCTGCGCCATGAAGATGCGCCAGTCGGCATCCGGAGAATTGAAGTTGCCGGTAGTGGTGCCGTAGTAGAAGACGTCGATCTTGCCCGCGTCGCCCGCGATGACCCAAGGCTCCATCGAGGTGCGATTCGTCAAGCCGGAGTTGATGCGCACCGGCGTCGTCCATGACGCGCCGCCATTCGTGGATGTCACCAGGTAACTGCCGACGCCGTCGCAGAACACGATGTACAGATTGCCGGCCTTATCCAATGCCACTGACGGAAACACATGCACAAGCGAAACACTCGGGCTCGCCTGATACACCAGCTTCAGCATCCAGGTTGTTCCGCCATCCACTGACTTGGCCAAATACAGTTGTTGTCCGGTGGAATCAAAGAAAACGTTGTAAACGCTGCCATTGTTCTGGTCCACAACGATATTTCCCTGGTCGCCCGGCTGCAATCCCACTTCCGGCTTAGTGATCTGCGATACGATCGGGAACGTCAGACCTCCATCGATCGACTTCGCAACGTAGATTGAGTCCGTACCGTTCAAGTCGGCCCCCAGTTGTTTGCTAGTGATATACACAATGTTGTTGCCATAGTTCGCCAGCCATTGGCGGTCATCCGCCGGCAAAGTGGAGCCATTCGGATTACATACCCACGTCGCCGCGCCATCGAATGACTTGCAAGTCGTGTTCGACCCGAGCCACAAAGATGTCATTACCACGTTGCCGTTCGGGAGCGTGATTACATCTTCATCGCCGCCGCCCGCGCCTACGCCGATCAGATATCCGCCCTTCGCCGCTGCCTGTGCGCCATCCGGCTGCCCACCATAATTCCATGTGTTGCCACCGTCTTGTGACTTCCACAGGTCCGTGCCTGCAGGTACGCCCTGGATGGCCACTGAATAAAGGTTACCCACCCCGTCATGCACTACGCGCGGCTCGGCGTCTTGGTCGAGGAACAGCGTTCCCAGCGGAGTCGTGCTCAGCGTCTGTTGTGGACGCGTCAATTTCGTAGTCGTGAAAGTAGCTTTGCCCTGCTTGTAGCGCGCAGTTCCGCTCGCAATAGTGGGCTCTTGCGCCAGATACACTTGGCCGTTGTACGCGGTGTTAGCCATCACTGTCGGCACCATCTGGATGGTGTAAACGCCGTTCGGTAGTTGTCCCAAGTCTGCGTCGTTGGTGGTTCCATTCGGAAATGTTGCCATGCCAACATTGTTTCCGGCAGCGTCATACACATAGACATCCACTTCATTCAAACTTGACGCCCAGTTAGCCTGCACGTGGATCGACTGATAAGGATTCGCCGCATACCAAGCCGCGGGAATGTTAACCGTCAGCGTGTAAATGTCGCAGAGAGTAGCATCGCACGGTGGATTGAAAACTCCCGTGCCCGTCTGTGTCTCGCCGATAACGCCGGTCTCTGTGCCGCTCCACTTCAACGGACCGGAAAGATTTGTGAGTGTTCCTGAATAAGACGATGCCAAGCACCACGAAGTGAGTGCGGCCAAAGATAACAACATGCGGAAAACATTCTTGCTCATGCGCGTTTGCGCCTCCCGGCAAAATGTCTAAGATCGAGATAAGGGGCCTGCTACTACTTACCCTAGTGGATGTCCATGGAAAGCGTGCGAGTTGTCTCGCTCGCCGTCACTATCGAGAGCTGCGGCCGCGCATCCGTGGCAGGCAAATTGCTATACTTCCTCGCCCAAAAAAATGAGAGGTCATTCAGTCCATGAAAAATGTTATTGCCATCATCTCGGCCATGCTGGTCACCGCGGTGAGTTGCTGCGCGCAAGCCGCTCCCCCGCAGGAAGACTACGTTAAATCGCACTATACGAAATATGAGTACCGCATTCCCATGCGCGACGGCAAAAAGCTATTCACCTCGGTTTATGTGCCAAAAGACACGTCACAGCAATGGCCCATCATGATGGACCGCACACCTTACAGTGTGGCCCCCTACGGCGAAGACCAGTACAAGAAGACGCTAGGCCCATCAGACGAATTCGAAAAAGCCGGCTATATCTTCGTCTATCAGGATGTTCGCGGCCGTTACCAATCGGAAGGCACGTTCGTGGAAATGCGTCCACACATCGACGACAAGAAATCCGATCAAGATGTTGATGACGCGTCTGACACCTATGACACCATCGACTACCTGCTCAAGCACGTTCCCAATAACAATGGAAAAGTTGGCATCTGGGGGATCTCCTACCCCGGTTTTTACACCTCAGCCAGCATGATCGATTCACATCCCGCGCTGAAAGCCTGCTCGCCTCAAGCTCCTATGACCAACCTCTTTATGGGTGATGACGGTTATCACGGCGGCGCATTCATGCTCGCAGCTAACTTCGGCTTCTACACCGGATTCACTCCTATGACCGAACCCTGGTTTCCCAGCAAGGTCCGCGACCCGTTCGATTTCGACACGCCCGATGGCTATGAGTTTTATTTGAAAGCCGGCCCGACCTCGAACCTCGAGCACATGCTCAAGACGCCCAACTGGCTGCTCAATGACCAGATCAACCACACCACCTTTGACTCCTACTGGCAGGCCCGCAATCTCGCTCCACATTTGAAGAACATCAAATGCGCCGTCATGACGGTCGGCGGGTGGTTCGACGCGGAAGATCTCTCCGGTCCGATGAATGTCTTCCACTCCATCGAGAAGCAAGATCCAGGCATCGTGAACACGATTGTCGAGGGCCCCTGGGTGCACGGCGGATGGGCGCGCGGTGACGGCGCTCGTCTCGGCGAAGCGGAGTTTGATTCCAAGACCTCAGAACATTTCCGCAAAAACATCCAGTTCCCATTCTTTGAGTACTACCTCAAAGGCAAAGGCTCAGCTCCCGCGAAAGCGTATGCATTTGAGACCGGCACGAACGTCTGGCACACATATGACCAGTGGCCGCCGAAAGAAGCGCGCAAGAGATCGCTCTACTTGCACGCCAACGGCAAGCTCTCATTCGATCCGCCGGCTGAAGCCGAAGGCGCCGATGAATATGTCAGCGATCCCGCGCATCCTGTGCCTTTCGTCGGCTACGTGACAGACACAGTTCCTCAGCGTTATATGGTGGACGACCAGCGCTTCGCCTCCAAACGGCCTGACGTACTCGTATACGAAACCGATCCGCTGAAAGAAGACATCACCATCGCCGGGCCGGTTGTGGGCAAACTGCATGTTTCAACTTCCGGCACGGATTCTGACTACGTCGTGAAATTGATTGATGTCTATCCTGAGGATTACCCCGATCCAACAGCGGACAACCAAGGCAAGCGCGTTCTTGGCCAACCGGCCCTGCGCATGGGCGGTTATCAGCAACTATTGCGCGGCGAACCTTTCCGGGCTAAATTCCGCAATAGTTGGGAAAAACCGGAAGCCATGAAGCCCAACACGCCCGCCGGTATAACCAGCGAGATGCCGGACCTTCACCACACCTTCCGCGCCGGGCACCGCATCATGGTGCAGATCCAAAGCTCATGGTTTCCGTTGGTGGACTTGAATCCGCAGACCTTCGTTGACATCCCGAATGCCAAGCCGTCTGATTTCAAGAAAGCCACCGAGCGGATTTATCGCAGCAAAGACAAGCCATCCGCGGTGGAGGTCATGGTGATGCCGTGACCATGACAGCATGATGATTCACAGCGACAACTGATCTCGGCCGCGTCTTTACAAAATATTTGCGCCACGCCGCGGAAACTTCATCGCACCCCATGGGTTGGAAACCCAACAGCGGGACGCTTCACCTAAGTCCGCGCGTTCCGCGAAATCTACTCGGAGGAAATCATGAGATTCCGCAACGTGATGATGTCTGCCGCCCTTTTCGCAACCCTGAGCCTATCCGGTGTCACTTTGGCCGCCGGTGCTCCGCCTGCTCCAGCGCCGAAGGCAGGGCCCGTCCCTGCCGCAGCCATTCCCGCCGCAACGCCCGCACCCGAACCTGCTTACCAGCGCGGTGGAGAGCGTCATCCTGAGATCCGCAAAGCTATTGAGCAATTGAAGCGCGCGCAGGAAGACATGCGTCACGCCGCCCATGACTTCGGCGGGCATCGCGAAGCCGCACTCCGCGCCTGCGACGAAGCTATCAACCAACTGCAACTCGCGTTGCAATACGATCGCAAGTAGTTATTTTCAGGAAATATAGTGCCCCATCCAATCGGCCCGCATTTGACCGATTGGATGGGACATGACCCTACGGCGCGAAAATCCCGCGCAGGTTCTCTCTCTTATTCCAGGCAATCACCGCCCATAAGATGGTGCACACGATTCCCGGCACGATCCCTTTCATATCCATTGTGACGTGATACGTGAGGATATTCACTAGTACGGGACCAAGGATCACGAGTCCCAGCGTCACGTATCGTCCGATCAACAGCAAAAGCCCGCCGACCACCTGGCATGCTGCCACAACCCATATCCAATGCGACTTGAAAAACACATCCATGAACTCGCCTGGCAATCCTGTGGGCATTTGTGGGGGTTTTAGAAATCCTAAGAATCCATTCAGGCCAAACACTACGAACATTAGTCCCAGCAGTATCCTGCAAATGATCACTACGATCCTCATTTGTTATCCTTTCGCATAACGGGTAATTCAAGTTCGCATAACGATGTTCGGAGGCAAGATTATGTCGCAGAATCTTAATCCATATGAAAAATTCCTGGAAGGGCGTCCCGCGCTCGAAGTCATCGCCAAAACGCCCGCCGCCTTGCAGTCGCTGGTGATGCAGGCAAATGCATCGCAGCTCACGCGCGAGCCCGCTCCCGGCAAATGGAGTGTCGCTGATATTCTTGCGCACTTAGCCGACTGCGAACTTGTCTTCGGCTTCCGTCTTCGCCAGACCGTTGCCGAGGACAAACACGCCATTCAGCCCTTCGACCAGGAAAAATGGGCCACCACTTACAAGAAGATAAGCGCCGATCAAGCCCTCAGCGTGTTCTCCGCTTTGCGCGATTGGAACCTCGCCTTCATCCGCAATGCCGGTCCTTCGGCCATGTCAAAAAAAGTGACTCATCCTGAGCGCGGCGCCATGACCTTTCAAACCATTGTGGAAACCATGGGCGGACACGATACGAACCATTTGAAGCAGGTGGAGAAGCTTTTGGGTTAGGTACACGAGGCAAGAAAGAAAAATACCGCCGCGGCCCCTTGACTCAAGCCCACATGTCGGCTAACAATAGGAGAAAGCGGTTCTTTGGTAAGTTATCTTTAAGCTAACTGTAACAGGCCGCGCAAGTCCTTATTATTGAATACTTTGATACTTAACTCCTTATTACGTAATACTTTACGCTACGGAGTCTGCTGTAAGCAGCCCGTTATCAATACTTTAGCAAAAAGTATGGGGGGGGGGGGGGGATACCACCCT
>JAICWB010000182.1 GCA_025935035.1 Terriglobales bacterium | reverse complement strand
CGGCGGAGCAGTCGCCGCCCCCGACTGGGACTCCCCTGCGTCCTGGAGCGATCTCCGCGATCGCCTGCAGGTGGAAAACGCCCACCAGGTGACCGCCAAGCTGAATGGATTGATTCCCAGTACGGGAATGCGCTGGGTGGCGTCTTACAAGTGGGCAAGCTCCAATGCGGTCACGCCGGTCGATCTTTTCAACGCCTCCCCCGGCCAGGCAGATCCGTATTTCAGCATCGTTATCCGGCAGCCAATCCCCGGCGGATCGTTCCTGCCCGGACACATCGAAGCGCTGGTCGATGTCCGCAACCTGCTGGCCCAAGGCTATCGCCCATTCTTCAGCCCCGATGGCCGCACGCTGTACCTGGTCTCAGTCCGGCGGCGAACCACGCTTGACCGGGTTGCGATTGATTACCAAGTGCCGCCCACAGGCGGCACGGACGAGAGTAGCCCAGCATGAAATGCTTGGGTCAGCGAAACAATAATGTCCAAGAGTCCGGCTTTCAGCCGGACGACTGAGAATTTGTTTCACAATGCGCTTCGGTTCCATGATGGCGCAGACCTTTACCTGCCTTTACATTCATGTTGTATTTGGAACCCGTTTCCGCCGGCCGCTGAGCGCGGCGGGCATCCGCCCGCGGCTCTGGAGGGTGGCATCGCTCGTGAAACAATTTCGCGCGCTACAGCGGTTTCAGAGTTGGTGACACCGCGCTCGTTCGAGGGAAGGGCACGGATTTACCGAATCAAGGTTGCCGACAGGCGCATCGAACAGGTCGCCGACCGAAAAAACGTGCTTGATTCAGATTTTGCAGATTATCGCCTGATCGCCCTCATGCCCGGGGATCAGCCGTTGGTGAGCATCGTCCGCCGCAATGCCGATGTTTATGCTCTGGATTTGGATCTCCCTTAATTCGCATGTCTCGCGACAAAGCTAGTTCCGCCCTGACACAAGAAAGACCAGACGCGGATCGCGCGGATGTGACGCGGATTCAGGCAAACGATGTGAGAGTTCGTGATTCTGGATTGGGTATTTGACAATACTCGACCATTCTTAATGACTCAAGCACCGCTCACCCCAATACCATCGGCGTGATCCGCGTCCCATCCGCGAAATCCGCCTCTGGTTTGTGAGAAATGCACCAGAAAGGCATTTTTGATTTCTCCGTGTTCTCTGTGCCTCCGTGGTGAAAAGGGCTTTTTGTGCGGACTGCTATTTCGCCAATTCTTGTTGTACTGAGCAAACTTCAACATCAATTTTCACCACGGAGGCACGGAGTCCGCGGATAAGAAAACTCCAGAAAGGTCCTTTTGATTTCTCTGTGTCCTCTGTGCCTCCGTGGTGAGAAGGGCTTTTGTTGCGGCTCTGCCGCGCTGTGTGACTTAGTGTCCTTTGTGGTCAGAGGTCTTTTCTGCTGCTCCGCTTTCGCCGCTGCTGTGGAAAACGAGTTCTTTCCTGTTCCATTCCTGTTATTTGAAGAGAAGCTTCTGGCTGATGGCTTCTAGCTGCTGGCAAATCAAAGATTTAGGTGGAAAATCGGGGCGTTTCCTGTTCTTTCCTGTTCGTTTCCTCAGGGTTTGAGCCAGATTTTAGCTGCTGGCTTCTAGCCGCTAGCAATCAAAGGCATTAACTCTCACGTTATCCGCCTTTGCGCGGCGCCGGAAGAATTTCCCTGTATTTTTTCCCTGTTCTCAGGAAACAGCTTCTGCTTGCGGCTGAATGGGCGAAGCGGATGATCATCGAGATGCGCGCCATTTGACGTCCTTCGTACCCGCTTGTTATATTCGAATGGTTCTGCGAGTCAGTCTAGTTCTGCTAGAGCGGTAAAGCTTTAAGTCGAATGGGCTGTTCCGGTCATCAAATCGGGATAGCTTCCTCGCTGACGAAGCCTGCGCTGCCTTCTCCCAAGAAGGATATGCAGGCCGGGGATGTCGAAACGGATCGCCTGCTTTCATCCTGGCGTCACCGTCGGCGTTCAATCTAAGGAACGATTTAGCAAATCTTCGCGCTGCTCGCGCGAAAGTATGGCTCCGTTTGCCGGCGCCAGTCGAGTGCTGAACGCTGGGTGCCGAATTCTCGCGAAATAGCGGGCGGAGGCGCCCGTAACCGCATGTGCATCGCTAAGGAGTGGAGTTTGCCGACATTCAATCAGCTTGTGCGTAGAGGGCGAACGCAGCCGAAGTACAAGACCGCAAGTCCGGCGCTGCAGGAGTCGCCGCAGAAGCGCGGAGTATGCACCCGCGTATACACGCAGACGCCGAAAAAGCCGAATTCCGCTCTGCGCAAAGTCGCGCGCGTGCGTCTGACTAACGGAATTGAAGTCACGACCTACATTCCCGGTATCGGCCATAACCTGCAGGAGCACTCGATTGTGCTGATTCGCGGAGGCCGCGTGAAGGACTTGCCCGGCGTGCGCTACCACGTGGTGCGGGGAACGCTGGACACCGTGGGAGTCGCCAACCGCAAGCAGAGCCGCTCGAAGTACGGAGCAAAGAGGCCGAAGGCATGAGAAGAATCGGGTGATCTGGTGATCGGGTCATCGGGTGAAGTGAAGATGACCCGATCACCCGATGGCCCGATGACCCGATCGACAAGATCGTTGGGAGCCAAAGGTTATTCATTTATGCCGCGTAAAGGACATATCGCAAAGCGTGAGACCGCGCCCGACCCGGTGTACAACTCCACCCTGGTCACGAAGTTCGTGAACTCGATGATGTATCAGGGAAAGAAGAGCACGGCGCAGGGAATCTTCTATCAATCGATGAAGAACCTGGAGCAAAAAGGCGGAGACGAGGCGCTGAAGCTTTTCAAGAAAGCGGTCGAGAACTGCAAGCCGCTGCTCGAAGTGAAGACCCGCCGCGTGGGCGGCGCGAACTATCAGGTTCCGGTGGAAGTGAATGCCGACCGGCGCACCTCGCTGGCGATTCGCTGGATTGTGAGCTACGGCCGCTCCCGCGGAGAGAAGGGCATGGTCGATAAATTGACCAACGAGCTGCTCGACGCTGCCAACGGCCGCGGCGCAGCCATGAAGAAGAAAGAAGATGTCCACCGCATGGCAGAAGCGAATAAGGCGTTTGCGCATTACCGGTGGTGAAGCCGATTTCGTAGTTGCGAAATTTCGAAATTTCGCAATCGAAAAACCGGGTTTCAAATTACCCGATTACGAAATTACACAATTACAAAATCAGCGAGACTGAAGAAAGTTTTCGAACACTGTGCCCAGACAGGTCCCATTAGAGCGTTGCAGGAACATCGGCATCATGGCCCACATCGATGCCGGCAAGACCACTACGACTGAACGCATCCTTTTTTATACCGGCATCACCCATCGCATCGGCGAGGTGCACGAAGGCACCGCCACCATGGACTGGATGGAGCAAGAGCAGGAGCGCGGCATCACCATTACCTCCGCCGCGACCACGTGTTTCTGGCGCGACATCCGCATCAACATCATCGACACCCCCGGCCACGTTGACTTTACCGCCGAGGTTGAGCGTTCCCTGCGCGTGCTCGACGGCGCGGTGGCCTGCTTTGATGCCGTGCATGGCGTTGAGCCGCAGTCGGAAACCGTATGGCGCCAGGCAGATAAGTACGGCGTCCCGCGCATTTGCTTCATCAACAAGATGGACAAGATGGGCGCCGATTTCGAGCACGCCATTGACACCATCCGCAAGCGCCTCAACGCCAAACCCGTCGCCATTCAGATTCCCATCGGACAAGAAAGCCACTTCAAAGGCGTCGTCGATCTGATCCAGATGAAGGCCATTATCTGGAAAGACGAGACCATGGGCGCTGAGTATGTCGTCGAAGAAATTCCCGCCGATCTCGTCAAGAAAGCCGAGGCATTCCGCATGCAGCTCGTCGAATCGGTTGCGGAAAATGACGATGCCATGCTGCATAAGTTCCTCGAAGGCGAGAACATTACTGCCGAAGAACTGAAGAAATCGCTGCGTCAAAGCGTGATCGGTATGAAGCTGTTTCCGGTGATCTGCGGAACGGCCTTCAAGAACAAAGGCGTGCAGACGCTGCTCGATGCCGTCGTCGATTATCTGCCCTCCCCGCTCGATATCCCGCCCGTCGAAGGTCTAGATCCCGAAAATTCCGACAAGAAGGTCATTCGCAAAGCCGATGACAGCGAGCCGTTTGCCGCGCTGGCCTTCAAGATCATGAGCGACCCGTTCGTCGGTCAGCTCACGTTTATCCGCGTGTACTCGGGACATCTCAAGACCGGCGATTCGGTTTATAACCCCGGCAAGCGTCGCAGTGAGCGGATCGGACGTCTGCTCAAAATGCACGCCAACAAGCGCGAAGAGATCAGCGAAATTTACGCAGGGGACATCTGCGCCTGCGTTGGCCTCAAGAACATCACTACCGGCGATACCATCTCCGCGGAGAAGGCTCCGGTCGTGCTCGAGTCCATCGAATTTCCCGCGCCGGTCATCGCGGTTGCAGTCGAACCGAAAACCAAGGCCGATCAGGAAAAGATGGGCATGGCCCTGGCCAAGCTGGCGCAGGAAGACCCCACGTTCAAGGTCCACACCGATCCCGATTCGGGACAGACCATCATCAGCGGCATGGGCGAGCTGCATCTTGAGATCATCGTCGACCGCATGATGCGCGAGTACAAGGTCGAGGCCAATGTCGGCAAGCCGCAGGTCGCGTATCGAGAGACCATTCGCAAAAAATCCGAAGCCGAAGGCAAGTTCATTCGCCAGACCGGCGGCAGCGGCCAGTATGGGCACGTCAAAATCCGTTTGGAACCGAATGAGCCTGGCAAAGGCTACGAGTTTGTGAATGAAGTGACTGGCGGCTCGGTGCCCAAGGAATACATCAAGCCGGTGGACCAGGGAATGCGTGAAGCCATGCTCGGCGGCGTGCTTGCCGGATATGAGATGGTCGATGTGAAAGCCATTCTCTACGATGGCAGCTATCACGAAGTCGATTCGAACGAAATGGCCTTCAAGATTGCCGGCTCGATTGCATTCAAGGAAGCCGCGCGCAAGGCTTCGCCCGTGCTGCTCGAACCGGTGATGTCGGTGGAAGTCGTTGTCCCGGAAGAGTACATGGGCACGATCATCGGCGATTTGAACTCGCGTCGCGGACGCATTGAAGGCATGGAACACCGCGCCGGTTCGCAGGTGATCAAGGCCAACGTTCCGTTGAGCGATATGTTCGGCTATGCCACGCACATGCGCTCGTCTACGCAAGGCCGCGCGACGTACTCAATGCACTTCAACCGCTACGAGGAAGCACCAAGGTCGGTCTCCGAAGAGATCATCGCCAAGGTGCAGGGCAAAAGCGCAGCGTCGAGGTGAGCGCAATGGGCGCTTCGTCGTTGTTCGCGAGTTTCTGGTTCGTGAAGGGCGCAAAGAAGATTTTGAAAGGATCTTCGGAATCGAGGGAATTTGGCCGGACCTTCTGAAGCGCTCTCGGCAGTACCTCGGAAGCCTGCTGCAGTTGGAATCGCAAGCGGAACGGCGATATAGGCTGCAGGATTTCTGGGCATCGCATTTGGGTTTTGAAGCGTTCCGCCGAATTCACCAGTTGGATTGCAACAAGCTGGAGCAATTCATAAAACGTGAAGAACTGGTGATCCGCGAAGAGTTTTTGGGAGCGTTCTATGTGGACGATCCCGACTCAGGAGAAGGCGACGAGTTGGTGCCTTCCTGAGGTCAGCTTAGAAGCTGAGCGGCTAAGGAGCTTAGGAGCAATTTCATGGCGAAAGAGAAATTTGACCGCAGCAAACCGCACGTGAACGTGGGCACGATCGGGCATATCGATCATGGCAAGACGACGCTGACGGCGGCGATCACCAAGGTGTTGTCCAAGCACAACCCGAAGATCCAGTTCCGCTCGTTCGATTCGATCGACAACGCGCCGGAAGAGCGCGAGCGCGGCATCACCATTGCCACGGCG
>JAICWB010000003.1 GCA_025935035.1 Terriglobales bacterium | reverse complement strand
GCTGTGGAAGTACTGCGCCAACATGACATTCTCAACCGCGGTGAGGTAAGGGATCAGATGGAACTGCTGGAAGATCAGTCCTATCTTCTCCGCGCGAAAACGATTCAGCTCGGTTCCCGACAGCGATTTCAGGTTCTGCCCATCGATCAGCAAATCGCCCTTGTCCTGGCGGTCGAGACACCCGATCAAATTCACCAGCGTCGATTTCCCCGAGCCCGAAGGGCCCATGATGGAGAGCCATTCGCCCTTCGCGACGGACAGCGAGACATCATCCAGCGCAAGCAAGCGGCCGGAGTCGCTGTTCTCCCGCGCAGGATAACTCTTGGTCACGTTTTTTATTTCAATCGACATTCGCGAAGACTACTCTCCCTTAAGCATGGCTGCGGGTTCGGTCTTTTGCAACAGCGTGAGAGGAATTACTGCGCTGACCAGCGCCACTAAGACGCAGCCCGCCAAGACAGGTGGGAACACTCCGATGTTCGGCACAATGGCGGCATGAAAGTTTGTGTGCCCTATCCACTCCGCCAGAGCACACCCGGCCGCGAAACCAAAGATCGAACCCAGTATCGCCAGGGAAAGTGTTTCGCCGATGAAGATGGCATTTACCGCGCCCTGTGACGAACCCAGCGCTTTCATGACGGCATAATCTTTCCTGCGCTCCAGAACAGAAGCAGTCAACGTGGCCAGCACGCATAATGCAACCGTCAGCGTGATCGCGATGGCCGAGAGGAGCAGAATGAATCGCGTCTTATCCATCACCTTCGCTTGCGCTTCGACGATCTGGCGAACCGGCTGTGCAGTCGTTCCTTGTGGAAGCTGTGCCCGCATCTTCTGTAACACCGTGCCGATCTCGTCCGCCGAACCGGGTATCGCCAGCTCGAGTACCGTCGGCGGCAATCCTGTCCATTTTTCGAAATCACCGAGTGAGATATAGATACGACTGTCTTCATCGCCACCGGTATGTAGCGAATACTTTTGCTTCACCTCATACTGCTTGCCATTGAACTCCAAGCTCGGCCGCGCTTCGGCGGAAAAGACGCCTGCCGCGCGCGAACCGATAAGGGCCTCCCCTGCAGCGCTGGGCCATTTCGTTACGGACCAGAACGAATCCATTTTTTGCGCCGCTATAAAATCCGTTCCCACTACGACTACCGGCTTGCCGGAAGCCGTCTTGGCAACAGCAAACGCAGAGGGAAGCCCCGTCACACTTGTGCCGGCGGTTCGTTCAAGCTCGGCGATCTGCGCGGCACTCATTCCCTCCGGTGCGCTGACTATCACGTTCGCGCCGAACTTCTTAAAATCGCCGCCTAGCTTTCCGCTTACATCGCCGTAAATGCTTAACAATGCCGTAGCCAGCGTCGCGGCCACCGCCATTGCGAGCAGCGCAGTCAGCGTCCGCCCGCGACGCACTGTGGCCGCGCGCAGCAGCAACCGGAAAAACATTTTCGAAGGTGCAAGCGGCATCAGGCTCCGTCCCCACGCAAGACGATCGCGGAGTCGATCCGCATCGCTCGGCGTATCGAAGCCAAGCTGCCGAGGAGCGTAACCACCAGCGCGGCAAAAAGAATGACCCACAACAACGCAGGCTGCACGGTGAGCGGCTCATTGAAGACAGCCTTCGACATCCGCTGCGCCATCATCAACCCCAGCCCGAATCCCAACAGCCCGCCGACGATCGCCAGTATCGAACCCTCAGACACGAAGAGAGTCACAATCGCCGCATTATTCGCGCCCAACGACTTCATTAATCCGATCTCTCTACGCCGCTCGAACACTGTCGTTGCCATGGAAGCGGAGACCGCGAGCGCTGCAGCGCCGAGCGCCGCCAAGGTCACCAGCCACATCAATCCGGCAATGTGTGAGAGCAAAACGCCTTCGTTCTGCGCCACCTTGCGCACTTGCTCTGCGCGCGAACCCGGTATCGCACCCTGGATTTGATAGGCGATCGAGTTCGCGTACGGCGAGCAGGACCATTTCTCCAGCACCGCGGGCGACATCGACGCCGGATCCCGCCGCGCGAAGTCATCTTCCGGCTTCGTGAGCGCACTCACATACACGCGACGCACATCATTTGGAAGGCCGGCTATCTTCTGCACCATTGCGAGCGGAGCGACGATGGCATCGTCTTCCTTGTCGCCCGTCGTCAGGATTCCCGCGACCTTGGTCTCTTTGCCCGCGATGTACAGATTGTCTCCCGCGTGCGCAGTCAGATGTGCCGCCAACTTCTGTCCCACAAGCACGGCGTTGCTGTCGTCCCCCGGCCACGCACCCTCCACCTTCCACCATGGATGCGTCTTCGTCACACCCGTCACAAACGTCTCCTGCTCTAGTGGAATGGCCTTCGCAAAATACGTTCCGATCATCTCGACAGGCGATCCCACGCCGCCCACTTTCACGTTCACCGAAAGCATCGGCGAGTAGCCGAGGATGTTGTGTCCCCAAAAAATGCTCTTGATCTGCACAAGATCAGATTCCTTGAGATAAGCGCCATCGCTTGCCGGCTTCATCTGCACGCCGCCCACGTTCACATCGAGCGTGTCCGCTTGGGGATAAACCAGAATATTCGCGCCGTAACTGCGGATCTCCTGGTTCATCTTGTCACCCACATCCACGCCCACGGAGATCATTGCGGTGGTCACCGTCATTCCCAGCAGGATGGCCAGGCCCGCCAGCAACTTCCGGCGGCGTTGCCGAATGAACGATTGATAGAGGAGCGTAAGAAACATCGGGCAGGCTATTCCTTGATCTTTCCGGCGCTTTGCGCGACGTCAGCCTCAGAAACGGTCACCGTCGAGCCGTCAATGCTAGAAGTCAGCGGAATCGGATTGCACCCGCCGCCTTCGCCTACAGTCTGTCCGTTGACGGGAGCGTTACAGTTCTTGCAGGTAAGGCCTTGCGTCCCGTTGTAGTAACCGATGCCGCCGCAGATCTCGCATGCGTCCATCACGGTCACTAATTTGCCGTTCGGCTTTTTATAGATGAGGAAGCGAACTGGTTTGCCGTTCATCGTAGCGGAGTAGCGACGCAAATCCCCCGGCTGCATCCCGTCTACGGCTACCGAAACCTTCCCCTCATTAAAGGTCACCGGAATCGCTTCCGAAAGGGAAGCGCTGCTCTTCGCGTAAATGAATTGCGCCGTCACCAGCATGATAAAGACGAATGAACTCACATAAACGGAAGTCGTCCAGAACTTTTCTTTGCGCGCGCTCCAGGCTTTCTTGCGCTGCTCAGCGGGCGATTCCGTTACCGCTGAAGCTTCCGGCGCCCGCCGCTTCGACTCAAAAAGCACCATGAGTGCAGTCAATGCCAACATCGTCACGAAGAAGAAAATGTCATTGCGCACGATGGGCCCGATTATCGCCATCTGACGTTTGCTGGAAGGGATGACGCCGGTCTCTGAGAGCTCATGCAAACCCGAGATGAGCAACTGGAATGCGACGAAAATCAAGATGACGGTAGTGACCTTGAAAAACTTCCCCAGGTTGATGCGCACGCTGCCGCGCACAAACATCACTCCAAACAGAATCGAGAGAAAGACACCCAGCAGGGTGCCAATGAAACTCAGCAATTCTGTGGTGGTGAGGCTGACGGCAGAGAGAATGAGAACGGTCTCCACACCTTCGCGCAGCACCATCAGAAAAATGAATAGAAATAGCCCCACACGCGAGCCATTCTCAGCCAGGCCGCCCACTTTGCGCTCGATGTCGCCCTTCATTGACTTGGCCGCTTTCGCCATGAACCACACCATGGTCACAACGAAGAACGCGGCCACCAGCATGATCCAGCCTTCGAATAAGTCAGGATTGAAACTGGTCTTGGATATTCCAAAAGCCACGGCAATACTTGCCACAAAGGCGGAGATGAGCCCTATATATACCGTCTTCCGCATGCCGGTTCGACCCGTCTTATTCAGGTAAGCCAGCGTGATTCCGACGATCAGCGCAGCTTCTACGCCTTCGCGCAGAGTTATGACCAATGCTTCCAGCATCTAAAAGGAAGATTCCTAATTGAAAATGAAATTCAATTTCAATATCCATTTTAATTGCCCGCGGCACATCCGGTCAAAACGCCGGCTCTGACTTTGGGACCGAGCGCCATCCAGAGAGCCTGCTTTTGCCTCTAATCGCAAGTGAGCAGATTAGCTATTGCCCGCACAGCGGAAGAGATGAACGCGCTACGTCCTCGGTGGGAGATACTGGCTCGCAATCCGAACCATTCGATCTTTCAGAGCTTTGAGTGGAATCATTTGGCCGCGCGAACCTTCGCCGCCAGACAATCCCCGTTTGTCGTCATGGCTGAAAGTGATTCCGGCGTTGCGATCATTCCGGCGTGTGTTGATAACCAGCAGAAAAGAATCTCTCTCCTCGGGGAAGAGCTTTTTGATTACCGCGACATTCTGCGCGCGGGCGACCCGATTCTAGTGGAGCGTGCATGGGAAGTAGTGGTGAACTTCGCGGCGGAGTATGCGCTGGGCTTCGGTTTCCACTCGTTGCGCGTCGGCGAAGATGCAACTGTCTGGTGCGGCTTGCCGCTCCTGCCGTTCACGAGCGCGCCCTGTGCGTATGCCAAAGACTCACCACAAAGTCACCCGCACCTGGAAGTGAACTTCAAAAGGCTGTCGCGGCTCGGCGTCACGCGCGAGCAATATCTCGGCAGAGACACGCAGGTTCTCAAGCACGTTTATACATTGAAAGCCGGAGAACCGGGCAGCCTATTTCGTGATCCAACGCGGATTTTTATGCTGCTCTCCATGACGCAAAGCGCCGGTGAGGACTGTGAGATATTTACGCTGGAATCCGGCGGAACGCTCATTGCCGCGCTGGTCACCTTCCGTGACAAACAGTGGCGCCGCTTCTACACAACGTACTTTGATCGCTCGTGGGCCAAGCATTCTCCCGGCAGTACTCTGTTGAATCTGGTGATGCGGGAATCGCTTTCATCCGGTCTAGACTGCGACCTCATGACCGGAGATCAACCGTACAAACGCCGCATGGCAAATCATTCAGTGCCGCTTTACCGCGTGAGCGTCTGCGCGAATGAACTGGCCGAGTCGCGGGCGAATACCGTGGCCGCCTGAGAGCCCGCCTAGATCACCTTCAAAAATCGAAGCGCCGCCTGCAGTTCCGGAAACATCTTTTCTTCGTCCTGAAACGCCCGAGAATGTACGCATCTTCTGCTCCCGCGCAGCTTCACCGGATGCTTCAAATGCAGCATCTCGTGATACACCAGGTACTCGATCGCATATCGAGGCACATTTGGCCGGTCAAACACGCGGCTTACCACGATGGCATTGTGCGCCGGGTCGTAATGTCCCAAGCTTTGACGGGAATGGTGCTCGCTCCATGTCATCGTCGGACGCGCCATCAGACCGTGAAAGAACCGTATATTGAGTTCCTCAAATACTGCGTCGAGGTCATACACCCGGCCTTTTGCTGACCCGATCTTCTTTCGTCCGCGAATCTGCCGTATGAGGTGCGCCTTTGTCGCCAGGTCATGACTCGCGGTGTATCTCCGATACTTCGCCGCCTGCACAGGGTCGATCGGCTTCCTGTACAACTTTGCCAGCAGGATATGGGCGATGGCATGCAGCACCGGTCGAGGCGCGCCCTCCAGCAGGTCAGACAACCGCGCGATAACGATTCCCTCGCGCAGCCGGATGGTGTTGTTGATGTTAGTGAAGTGGTAGAACGAGATACGGAACTCGGGGCTAGCCTTCTTCGGCCACAGTTCACGAAAACATTCTTCAAACAGGGAAATAAGCTGTGGATTCACTACTCTCAGAGTAGCACTGGATATGATTTCAACACGTCTCCGGACCGCGTTTAGCAGCCCTGTGGGAGAACTATGTCAGTAAATATCCGGATGATTGCTGAAGCCCTATGCAGGCGAAGCTTTCAGTCGAGAAACTAGAAACGAGAAACTAGAAACTGGTTTCTCTACTTTTTCTTCTTGTACTCGGCCGCGTTCTTGTTCTGCTTGTCCAGCGTCTCACGCGCGGAATCAAGTTCGCTGTTCACGGAATCTATCGCCGAATCGAGGGGGAAATCGTACGCTTTTTTCTCCTCATCGCTTACATCGGTGGCTTCTTTTATCGCCCTTAGTTTCAATTGCCAATCCGTATAAGCTTCAACCACTGGTTTAAGTGCCTTCCGCAGGTCGGAATGTTGTCGGTCATACATGTCGATGTTGTCATCCAGCTCATCGATGATGGTTGTGAAATCTTCCAGCAGGTCATGGATTTGCTTCCCACGATCGGTCTTCAGTTTGGTGTCCGCTCGCAGTTGTTCGATGGCGAGCAACCGCGTTTTGGCGAATTGCACGTAAAGCAGTATCCGTTTGTCAGGTTCATCTGACGCATCTCGGATCTTATTGACTTCGTCATTCGTCAACGGATCGCGATGTTTGTCCGCGTAAGCCCGCGAACACGTGCCGAGCGCGCACGCTAGGAGAGCCAAACACAGCGCGATGTGACGTAGTCTCATTTCTTGTCGTCTCCAAACATGCGTTGCAACAGTTGTTTGCGAAGCTGTTCCAGTCGTTCCACGGCAGCTTTGAGCGGCGGCTGATTATCAACGTCCAACGTCTTTCGCACTTCTTCTATGCGCCGTGCGGTCTCGCGCAGGGTGATTTCCGCGTTCTTTATCTTGTGTCCTTTTACTTCAGCGGAGGTGGCCGCCTTCTCCGCATAACTTACCGCGTCCTGGATCGAGGCCTGGCCCTTATCGGGGTCTCCGTTTGTGAATTGGGTGTTGGCCACTTCTACTAACTCGTGAGCTATGTCTGCATAAATACGCGCACGGTCTGCCTCGCCCTTTTGTTCTGCTTTAATCTTCAGTTCTGCAATATGCGCAAGGCCGGGATCTGCCGATGGCGTCTGCAAAGAGGTGGTGTGCGCAAAGCAAGGACTCAGCATCAGTAGCAACAACCCGAATTTGCACGCAGTGTCCATGCGTTACTTTTTCTTCTTCCCGCTCTCCGGCTCAATAGCGATCAGCCGGTGTCGTGCTTTCCACTCGTTCTCCGGGTCTTTACCTTTAGATGCCTCCAGGAACTTATGGTAATTCTCTGAAGCCTGAGGGAAGGCCTTCAGGTTATCGTACGCCGTTGCCCGCAGGAAGTAAGTTCCGGCCGTGTCCGGCGCAAGCTTACTCCTTGCATCTAGAACGTTGATGGCCAGCGGATATTGCTTATTTTCTGAGGCCGCCACTGCCAGGTCGCCGTACGCATCAACCAGACGGCCATTTTGTTTGAGGGCCGCGATAAGTTGCTCCTCTGCCTCAGGAAAGCGGTGCAACTGCATCAGCACCACACCGTATTGATAGTGATAGTCAGCATCATTCGGCGCGGCCTTGATCAGATCGGCATAGCGGGGAGCCGCCTGGTCGAACTTCTTTTGCGACGCATACATCGCCGCCACCTCGTGCAGCAGGTTCACATCGCCCGGCGATTGCTTCAACCCCGCGTCAAACTGCGCGACGGCGCCATCCACATCGCCTGCCTTAAGCAGTGATTGCCCCAACAATAGATGGACCTTGGGGTCATCAGGATACAGCGCTGCATACTCCTTCAATGCAACCTGTGCGTCGCCACTGCGATTGTACTCGCGATAGAGGTCGATCAATCCAGTCAACGGTTCTTTGGCGTGCGGGTCGATGGCGCGCGCGGCTTTGTATTCCGCCTCAGCGCCGTTCACATCTTTCTGGGAAACCAACACCCTCGCCGCCAGTATGTGTGGCGCAATGTCTTTCGGTGCAAATTCAGCTGCCTTGCGAAACGCTATTAACGCATCCGCAGGGTCCGACTTCTGCTCGATTTCGCCCAGCGTCTTCCAATTCAGTGCCTTGTCAGCCGAAGACGTACTGGCAGGCATCGACTTCAGCGCGGACTTTACATACTTAGCCGCTTCGTCGTTTTTTCCATCTTGCGCCAGTAACAATCCCAGGCTCAGATTGGCTTGAAAAATATCAGGTTTTATCGCAAGACACTTGCGGTAAGCGTCAATCGCTTCAGGACGCCGCTTGGTGGCCTTGTACACATATCCCAAGTCATACCATGCGGTACTGTCTTTAGGGTCCGCCGCTACAACCGGCAACAACAGTTTTTCAGCAGCGGCGTAGTCTTGCTTCTCGATCGCCGCCTCGGCTTGTCGCACTTGCGGCGCGACCGTGTCCGTCTCAACCACGTCGCGATGGTGCCGCGCCGTCTGCCCGACAGCGCACGCAGTCCATAACACGGCGCACAAGAGCACGCCCCATCGCAGGCTATTTGGCTTTCTGTCTCCGGCCATTCGGTTGAGAGTACCCGTTTTTACTTAAGATGCGCGCAAGCCACTGTCCAGTATGTGATTTTTTGTTCTTGGCCACATCTTCCGGCGTGCCCGCGTCCATGATCTCGCCGCCGCGCGCGCCGCCTTCAGGTCCCAGGTCGATGACCCAGTCTGCGGTCTTGATCACATCCAGGTTGTGTTCGATGACGATAACCGATGCGCCTGTGTCCAGCAACCGCCGGAAGGCGAACAGAAGTTTGCTGATGTCGTCGAAGTGTAGGCCGGTCGTTGGCTCATCGAAAATGTACAGAGCCCGATTTCCGCGCTTGGCCTTGCCGCGCTCCGGATCGTCGCCATTCCCGCTTGCGACCGCAGCAGTGAATTCCCTACGCGGCTGCAGGTGCGCCGCCAGCTTCATGCGTTGCGCCTCGCCTCCGCTCAGGGTCGTTGCGGATTGTCCCAAACGCAGATATCCCAGCCCGACTTCTTCCAGCACGCGGATCTTTTCCACCAGCTTTGGCACGGCCGAGAAAAATTGCAGTCCCTCTTTCACCGTAAGGTTCAGAACCTCATGAATGTTCTTGCCGCGGTACTTGATATCCAGTACCGCCGGCTTGAACCGCGTGCCTTTGCATTCTTCACAGAGAAGTTCTACGTCTGCCAGGAACTGCATCTCCACGATCACCGTTCCGTCACCGGAACAGTTCTCGCAGCGTCCGCCGGGAATGTTGAATGAGAAGTGCCCCGCGCCGAATCCTTTTTTCTGCGCTTCCGGCGTCGAGGCAAACGTCTCGCGGATGATGTCAAAAGCTTTGATATAGGTGACTGGATTCGACCGCGGCGTACGCCCAATAGGCGACTGGTCTACCAGCACAACGTCATTCAGATACTGCGCGCCGTCCAGCCGTTCCAGCACCCCGGCAAGATTCCCGCCGGCACTCACTCCCAGCGCCGAAGACAGCGACTTGTAAAGCACATCGTGCACCAGCGTCGATTTCCCCGAACCACTGACACCCGTGATCGCGACCAAGAGACCCAGTGGAATCTCCACATTCACCCGCTTCAAGTTGTGCGCTCGCGCCCCGATCAGTTTCAATTTTTGCGGCCCCGGCTTACGGCGCGCCGGTGGCATCTGTATCCGCAAGTCTTGCGAAAGATATCTTCCTGTCAAAGACGTTGGCAGCTTCTTGATCTCGTCAAATGTTCCGTGCGCCATCACGCGTCCGCCGTGCTCGCCGGCTCCGGGGCCCAGGTCCAAAATGCGGTCTGCGGACACCATCACTTCAGGATCATGCTCCACCACGAGTATCGTGTTTCCCAGATCGCGCAGGTCTTCGAGGATGTCCACCAGCCGCTTGGTGTCGCGCGAATGCAATCCAATCGAGGGTTCGTCCAGCACATACAATGCGCCCACCAACCGCGATGCCAGCGATGCCGCTAGCTGAATGCGTTGCGCTTCGCCGCCGCTAAGTGTTGAAGCCAGTCGGTCGAGCGTCAGATATTCCAATCCAACATTGTTCAAGAACTTCAAGCGGTCGCGGATCTCCAGCAATATTTTGTCCGCGATCTCCAACTGGTGCGGCTTCAATTCCAGTTCCCCAAAAAAAGTCGCGGCCGCTTCGACCGTCAGGGAGGAGACCTCGCAGATGTTCTTTCCCGCAACGCGCACGGTCCGCGCCTCCGCGCGCAACCTTTGCCCGCGGCAATCGGGGCACAGCGCATATCCTCGATACCTGCTCAGGAAAACCCGCACGTGCAGCTTGTATTTTTTTCGCTCAAGATAAGCGAAGAAGCCCTTAATGCCTGGGAACTTCGTCTCGCGGTCGCCCTCCAACACGATCTCGCGATGGTCTTCGTCCATCTCTTCCCATGGCACGTCCATCGGAATGCCGTGCGCGCGCGCGGTCTTGCGGAAATCGGTGAGCAATGACCGGTATTTCGGTTTCGTCCAAGGTTCGATCGCGCCCGCATTAAGCGATTTCGATTTATCCGGAATGACGAGGTCGAGATCGAAATCAATAGTGTTCCCAAACCCCTGGCATCGCGGGCACGCACCAAAAGGGTTGTTGAACGAAAATAACCGCGGTTCCGGATGCTCGTAGCGGATCAAACAGGTCTTGCATTCAAAGCGTTGCGAGAACCGCAACTGCTGCCGCTTCGCGCCTTCTTCACGTGGCACCGTTTCAAAGACCACCTCGCCTGATTCGCGGTAAGCGATCTCCGTCGCGTCCACTACCCGCGCACGAACATCCGCCGAGACAACCAGCCGATCGACCAACCCGAACAATGGCTGCGCGAAATCAATCTCCAGCAAAGACTCAGGTGTGGAGAATTCGTAAATAGCGCCGTTCTGATAAAGCCGCGTGAACCCGCGTTTCCGCAGATCGAACAAGCGCAGCTTCATCGCGTCCATCGTGGCTGCGGCTTGCGCCTCTTCCGCGGCCTTCAGCGCTTTCTTGCTCGCCCGTTTCGGCTTTGCTGCCGTGGATGCTTCCGCCGTCGGCGCCTTCACTTTCACCGGAAACAAAACATTCAGTCGGGTCTCTGTCGGCAGAGCGAGGACTGCGGCAGCGACCTCATCCACGGTGTCGCTCTTGACCTCAGCGCCGCACTGCAGACAATACGTGGTGCCAATGCGCGCGAACAACAGCCGCAGGTAGTCGTAAATCTCTGTAGAAGTCGCAACCGTGGACCGCGGATTACGCGTCGTATTTTTTTGCCGGATTGCGATCGCAGGCGCGATGCCATCGATCAGATCAACGTCCGGTTTCTCGATTCGTTCCAGGAACTGCCGCGCATACGCTGACAGCGATTCCACATAGCGCCGTTGTCCTTCGGCGTAGATCGTGTCAAATGCGAGCGAAGACTTGCCTGAACCGGAAACGCCCGTGACCACCGTCAGCGCATTGTGCGGTATTTCAAAATCAATGTTCTTTAAGTTATGGACCCGCGCACCGCGGACGACAATGCTATCGATGGACATGAATAAAGGACCCATCCACGCTCAGCACCGCCATAGAGAGCAAAAATGCGAGTGTGGAATCCTCTATTATATCGCGCTACTGCGGATCAGATTTGCGTCCGAAGGGCGCTATGCCAATGGCCGGCACCATCTGGCGCGTAGGCTATTCCCGGTGCTTCCAAGCGACTACTCCCAACGCACCCACCATCCCCAACGACGGCACCAACAAAACTAAAATCCCGCGTCTTAACGCTCGCTGTGTCTCTGCGGGGGCTTGCGCCGCACTAGCCTTGCACATTGCGCACCCTTGCCCAAACGCGGGAGCGCAGAACAAAACCACCAATACGAATAGGCGCACGAATTTCATTTCACAAAGAGAAGCAACGCGAATATGTAGAGCCACAGTACGCCCATGGCGTGCCAATACCAAGCGCCGCAATCGGTGGCGATCTGCCGTGATTCCAATGGACGCGACAACACACTCGCCAACGCAGCCCAAGTCAACACAATGATCCCGCCCAACAAGTGTAGCGCGTGCGCGCCGGTCAGGATGAAGAAGAATGAACTGCTCGGATTCGTGGCCATGAAGATTCCCTGGGCGTTCAATTGCTGCCACGCCACGAACTGTCCCACCAGAAATCCAAAGCCGAGTACCAGCGTCAATCCCAGCCAAGGCAGGGAAGCGCGTCGGGTCGGCGTGCCCAATCCCAACCATTCTTCAGTGACCATGGGTTCACGAAAGACCTGCCGCCGCGCAAATTCGATCGTGGCGCTGCTTAAGAGCAGCAAAAGCGTGTTGAGCCACAGGATCTGCGGCACCGCGATTGGTTTCCAATCCCGGGTAAAGACTCCCGTGGTCGTATCCAGCGTTCCGCCACCTTGGCGCACCACGTAGGCGCTGGTCAGGCCGATGAACAAAACAAATACCGATATCAGCACCAAGCCCAGCGCCACCCGAAAGCGCTTCAGGCGCTCCCGCGGACCGCGCCGTCCCGGCGGATTATTTTTCCAATCATCGCCTCCCAACCCTACCGACGCCGGCGGCTTGGGCCCGCGGCCGCCGATCTTAGGTTCCGCGTGCGTAGTGTGTGGAGGAAGAACGGCAGGCTTGGGCATAAGGATTCTCCGCGCCTAACTTTTATAAGTATACGGCGGTTCAGATTGCATGGTGTAGTCGCGCCGCGAATCTTCACGCGGGCCGAATACATATGGGTCATGATGCACGGTCAGCTTTTGTCCGTGGTCTATTTCCCATTCGAGCGTGGTCGCCTCCCACGGATTCGCCCCACTGAACTTGCCGCGCGCCGCCGAATGCATCAGGTTATATATAAAGATGAATTGAGCCGCGGCCAGCACGAATGCCGAAATGGTGATGAACATGTGCACCGGCAGCAGCTTCTGCAGATACTTCGCTGAGCCGGCGATCTGCGAATACTGCCTTGGATTCCCCGCAAGCCCGAGAAAGTGCATCGGCATGAACGTGGCATACGCGCCGATGAAGGTCAGCCAGAAGTGCGCGCGTCCCAGTGTCTCATTCATCATGCGATCGGGGAACAGTAGCGGGAACCAGAAGTACGTGGCCGCAAAGATGGCGAACACCGCCGCCATCCCCATGATCATGTGAAAGTGCGCCACTACAAAGTACGTGTCATGTAAATACATGTCCACCGCGGGCTGCGCAAGTATCGGGCCGGACAATCCGCCGGTGATGAACAACGAGACAAACCCCACGGAAAAAAGTAGCGGCACAGAGAAACGGATCCGTCCGCCGCGCAACGTTCCCAGCCAATTGATCACTTTCACTGACGATGGCACTGCGATGACCATGGTCAAGGTCGAGAACGCCAGCACCGCGTAAGGACTGATTCCCGCCACGAACATGTGATGTCCCCAGACCATGAAACCCAACACGCCGATGGCCAGCAAGGAATAAACCATGCCCCGATATCCATACACTGGCTTGCGCGAGAACGTACTCAACATGTGAGAGGTAACCCCCATGCCCGGCAATATCGCGATGTAAACCTCCGGATGCCCGAAGAACCAGAACAAGTGTTGCCACAATAGGGGCGAACCCCCTGAATGGCCAGCCACGGCCGCTCCGTTCACAACCAGTCCTGCGGGAAGATAAAAACTGGTCCCCCAATGCCGGTCAGAAAAAAGCAGCAACGCCGCCGCGAGTAAAACGCTGAACGAGAGCAGAGTCAGCATCGCCGTAACAAACCATGACCAGACCGTCAGCGGCATGCGCATCAGGCTCATCCCTTCCACCCGCCCGCGCAATACCGTGGTGATGAAATTCACGGCGCTCATTAAAGAAGCCACGCAGAAGATCGCGATACTGACTATCCATAAGTCTGTACCTCGCCCCTGTCCAGAACCTGCAGAGGTGATCGCACTCAGCGGCGGATACTGCGTCCACCCGGACATCGACCCACCACCCGCCACGAACAACGCACTCACCATCACCATGAAGGCCAGTAAAGTTGTCCAAAACGAAAACATGTTCAACCGCGGAAAAGCCATGGCCCGCGCGCCGATCTGTTCCGGCAACACCAGATTGCCGAACGCATTCTGGGGCGCCACGCTCAGCACAAAGAACACCATCAGTGTGCCGTGCATGGTCATATAGGCAAGGTATTGCTCCGGCTTGATCTGTCCAAAGAAGGGGATCCGCAGCTCCGGCCACACAATATGCAGCCGCATGAGCAGCGACAGCACAATGCCGATCAGCACCGCTGCGAGTGACAGAAGAAAATATTGCCGTGCTATCACGCGATGATGCGCGCTGAAAGAAAACGAAGATTCGTGCCCCATCCAACGCGGCAAGCTCTTCGCTGCATTGGGTGGGTGGTCACCACGGGGCGCGGAATTATTTGCGGTCCCCATCAGCGTCGCGCCACCTGCGCTGCCGATTGTTGCTCCAGCCACGCCCGGTACTCTGCTTCAGGCACTACTTTAAGTTTCGCGTTCATCTGATAGTGGCCCATACCGCAAAGTTGAGCACAAGCGATGTCATAAGTGCCGGGTTCAGCTGAGGGAAGATGGACAAGAGTGTCCTGGCCGGGCACCGCATCCTGCTTTATCCGCAAAGCTGGAACAAAAAAACTATGGACCACGTCTTGCGCGTGCAATCTGACTTCTATCGGCTTACCGGCTGGAACCACTAACTCCGCTGAAACCACATCATCCGCCGAAGCCGGATCGCTTCGGTCTATTCCGAGCGGATTTCCTTCGGACGCATCCACCAGTTTTGGCTTGGTTTGCCCAAATCGTCCATCGGGACCCGGCTGCCGGAAGTACCAGCGAAACTGCACGCCCGTCACTTCCACTGTCACAGGCTTCTCTTCCGCGGAGACTTGCGGAACACGTGATTGCATCGCCGCGCCAGCAATGTTCAGTCCCAAGAAAAGCGCAGCCGCGATCGTCAGCCAGGTCAATTCCACGCGCGCATCGGGCTGCGCGGTATTCGTCACCACCTGCGGATCAGCCCGCTCTCGATACTTCCAAACAAACAGTCCCAGCGCGATCTGTGTCGCGCAGAAGACCACGCCAAGAAGAATGAAGTTCAGGGTGAGTTGACGATCGATCGCGCCACCAGAAGAAGTCGCTAGCGCCGGCAGCCAAGTGCGCGAAAAGAAATACGCCGTTGCGGCAATGATAGCGATCAACAACGCGGATAGCGCCCGAGCCATGTGAGCTATTTAATCATTTAATTGAGATTTCTTTGAGGCTTGGTGTCTTTTGCGGTGGGTTTTGCTGTTGACTTTCAATTACAAATTTTGGCAATTACAGATCGCCTTGCGTCTCTCTCACCATGCGGACAAACTCCTCATGCACACGCTTATCAGCAGATAGTTCCGGATGAAACGTCGCGGCCATCGCCTTCCCCTGACGCACCCAGACAGGTTCGTCGCCATCTTTCGCCAGCACATCGACGTCCGCGCCTGTGCCGCTGATCTTGGGAGCCCGAATGAACACCATTTCCATCGGACCGCCTGCAAGCTTCGTCGCCACCTCATGGATGTGGCTATCGATCTGCCGTCCGTAAGCGTTCCGTCTGACGGTGATGTCCATCGCTCCCAAACTCTTCTGCGCAGGATTCTCCACGTTCTTCGCCAACAAGATCGCGCCCGCGCACGTACCAAAACTTGGTTTCACACGCACGAACTCGGCCAGCTTCTCGAGGAAGCCGTCCCGCTCCAAAAATTTCAACATGGTGGAAGACTCACCGCCCGGTATCACGATCCCATCGAGGGGATCCAATTGTTCAGGTTTGCGGACTAGGACAGCCTTCGCACCCGATTCTTCCAGACGACGCGCGTGCGCCTCGTAATCGCCCTGAATGGCAAGTACTCCAATGGTGGGAATGGCAGCCACTGTTTTTGATTTTTCTGGCAACTGACTACTGGCTACTGACAACTGCCCTTCACCATCCCCGCTTCTGCAGCATGTCGGCATCCGGCAGTCCGGCAACGGCCAGACCTTTCATTGCGCCCGTGACCTCTTTGCTGGTCTCAAGCAGCACTTTCGGATCATCGAAGTGAGTAGTAGCGCGCACTATCGCTCGCGCCCGGGCCTCCGCCACTTCGGGTTGTGCCAGAGCGCATCCGCGGTCATAGCGATGCTCGCCATTAGCGCATTCTTCGCAGCGCGATTTATCGCCCATGAAGATACCTGAGCCAACGAAGACGGCCTCAGCGCCAAGTTGCCGCATCAGTGCTGCGTCCGCCGGCGTAGCGATGCCGCCCGCTGAAAAATTCGGAACCGGCAGCTTGCCTGTCTTCGCCACCATGCGCACCAACTCATACGGCGCGCGATGTTCTTTGGCGGCTGCGTAAAGTTCTTCTTCGCCCATCACCGTGAGCTGCCGCATATCTTTTACGATCTGCCGCATGTGTTTCACTGCATGCACAACGTCCCCCGTCCCGGCTTCGCCCTTCGTGCGTATCATCGCCGCGCCTTCTGCGATACGCCGCAAAGCTTCGCCCAAGTCGCGCGCTCCGCAAACAAACGGGACCTTGAACGCGTGCTTGTCCACGTGATGAAGTTCGTCTGCCGGCGTGAGCACTTCAGACTCGTCAATGTAATCCACGCCCAGCGCTTCCAATACCTGCGCTTCAGCAAAATGTCCGATGCGACACTTTGCCATCACGGGAATGTTCACCGTGTCCATGATCTTCTGGATCATGCGCGGGTTCGCCATGCGCGAGACGCCGCCCTCGGCGCGAATCTGCGCGGGCACTCGCTCCAGCGCCATCACGGCCGCCGCGCCGGCCCGCTCGGCGATCTCCGCCTGCTTCGGGTCGGTCACATCCATAATGACGCCGCCCTTCAGCATCTCTGCCAGGCCGGTCTTCAACCGCAGGGAATTGCTTGACGCATTGTTCGATCCGTTTTTCTCAGACATACCTTCTCCTACGCTATCCCACACGACTGCATAAATATGTAGCGGTGAACACTCTATTTTAGTCCTTTTGACGGACGATTGCTTTCGCGCGATTCAGAAACAAAATGACAGATTCGTGACCATCCAATCGGTCGCGCTTTGACTGATTGGGCGGGAATTCACAACTAGTCGCCTTAGTCTTCCGCCGCGAACTTAGCAAACATCTTGGCCGCATCCACGGCAATGAATACGCCCTTACTCTTGGCCAACACCTCGCCCGCGGCGTTCCGAATCTCGGCCTTGTTGTAATGCTTGCGCCCGCGCACCGCACTCTCCCAACCCACCGCGGTCAATGGCTTGCCCAATGGAGTCGGCTTCATATACGTGATCTCCATCGACTTTGTCAGCGCGATCACGTGGCGCAGCTTGTTCACTTTCCCCATCGCTTCATCCAGGATGGTCGCCACGATCCCGCCATGCGAATGTCCCGGTGGCCCCTGAAATCGCTTTGGGAGCGTGAAGTCGCACACCGCCTGTTTGCCCTCAAAGCGAAATTCCAAATGCATGCCTTCGGGATTGTCTTTCCCACACCCAAAACAGGTGTTCTTGGGCAGAGCGATTCCTCGGACGTTGTGTCCATCACCTGAAGTCTTCTTGTTCATCGTGGTTCCTTCGATTCTAACCGACAGCCGATAACCGAATACCGACAACTGCGTCTCTCTTCTGGTATAACTTTCCCGTTCATTTCTCGCCACATATTAAGGAGTTCAACGTGAAGTCCATCCGCCTTCTCTTCGTCACCGCCCTCATTTCAATACTCGCGCTGGCCCAATCCAACGGATCGGCCCCGAGCACTCCTGCTAAGAAGCCCGCCGGCAAGGCCGACTCTGATAAAGCGACTGACACCACCTCGGCGAAGAAATCTGCCGCCGCCAAAGAAGAGAAGTCTAAGTCCGAGCAGAAAACCGACAAAGACAAGAAAGACGAAAAGAAGGACGAAGCCAAGAAACCGGGCGGCGACGATGAGAACAAGCCGCGCGATCCCATGTCCTCGGGCACATTCTCCGGCCTGAAGTTCCGCTCCATCGGTCCGGCAATGGTGTCAGGCCGCGTGGCCACTATTGCGGTTGACCCGCGCGACCGCGCGCGCTACTTCGTCGGCGTCGCTTCGGGCGGCGTATGGCGCACGGAAAACAACGGTACTTCCTGGACTCCGGTATTTGACGGCGAAGGTTCGTACTCTATCGGCACCATCACGATCGATCCCAAGGACTCGAATGTCGTCTGGGTCGGCACCGGCGAAGGCAACGCGCAACGCTCGGTCTCATACGGCGACGGCGTCTATCGCTCTGACGATGGCGGCAAGAGCTGGAAGAACATGGGCCTGAAGCACTCCGAGCACATCGGACGCATCGCTATCGATCCGCGTGACAGCAACGTCGTATTCGTCGCAGCGCAAGGCCCGCTGTGGTCGCCCGGCGGAGACCGCGGGCTCTACAAGACCACCGATGGCGGCAAGACCTGGAAGAAGGTCATCGACGTCAGCGAGAACACCGGCGTGAACGATGTCGCTATCGATCCCTCGAATCCTGATCTGATGTATGCCAGCGCCTGGCAGCGCCGACGCCACGTGTGGACCATGATCGACGGCGGCCCTGAATCTGCCATTTATCGTTCCACTGACGGCGGCAACACATGGAACAAAGTTAAGTCTGGCCTGCCGAATGAAGACCTCGGCAAGATCACTTTCGCCATTGCTCCATCAGATCCGAGCATCGTGTACGCCACTGTCGAAGCGGCGAATCGCAAGGGCGGCACGTTCCGTTCCCACGATCACGGTGCTACATGGGAAAAGAAAGACAACTTTGACGTGGGCATGATGTATTACGGCGGCATTACGGTCGATCCGAAGAATGCCGACCGCATCTACCTGATGAACACGCTTATCCAAGTCTCAGATGACGGCGGCGCCACGCTTCGCCGTCTCGGCGAGCGTTATAAGCACGTTGACAATCACGTGCTTTGGATCGATCCCAACGACCCCAACTACATGCTTGACGGTTGTGACGGCGGCGTCTTCGAAAGTTATGACCGCGGCGCAAACTGGGCCTGGAAAGCCAACCTGCCTGTGTCCCAGTTCTATGATGTTGCGGTAGATAACTCCGAACCTTTTTATTACGTCTATGGCGGCACGCAAGACAACAACTCGCTCGGCGGCCCGTCGCGTACTACCAGTCTCTCCGGCATCATGAATAGCGATTGGTTCATCACGGCCGGCGGTGACGGCTTCCACTCTGAAGTCGATCCCGAAGATCCGAATACCGTTTACGCCGAATCACAGTATGGCGGCATCATCCGTTACGACCGCAAGACCGGACAGCGCCTTGGCATTCAGCCTGAGCCCGGCAAAGGTGAACCCGGACTTCGCTGGAACTGGGATTCACCCATCGCGGTCAGCAACCACAATCACAACCGGGTGTACTTCGCCGCCAACCGAGTCTTCCGTAGCGACGATCGCGGGGACACATGGAAGGCCATCAGCCCCGACCTCACCCGCCAGATCGATCGCAACAAACTTCCCGTCATGGGCAAGATCTGGGGACCCGACGCAGTTGCTAAGAACACATCAACCTCTCTCTACGGCAACATCATTGGATTCTCCGAATCACCCAAGGATGAAAACCTTCTTTATGTCGGCACTGATGACGGCCTGATCCAAGTCACAGACAACGGCGGAGGGAACTGGCGTGCGATCGACAAATTCCCAGGCGTGCCAGACAAGACTTACGTCACGCGCGTGCTCGCCTCCAACCATGACGAGAAGACCGTTTACGCCTCATTTGACAACCACAAGAACGGAGACTTCAAACCCTACCTCTTGAAATCGACCGACGCCGGCGCAAGCTGGACTTCGATCGCCGCCAACCTGCCTGAGAACGGGCCCGTGCTCGCCATAGCCGAAGATTACGTCAATCCCAAGCTGCTCTTCTGCGGCACCGAATTCGGCGCCTGGTTCTCCATCGACGGCGGCGGCAAATGGATTCAGCTCAAAGGCGGCCTGCCGACCATCGCCATCCGCGACATGAAGATCCAGAAGCGAGAAGGTGATCTTGTCGTCGCCAGCTATGGACGCGGCTTCTACATCCTCGATGACATCACGCCGCTTCGCCAGCTCACTGCCGACACGGTGAAGCAGGAAGCCGTTCTCTTGCCGGTGAAGAACACCATGATGTACGTCGACACGTTGCCATTCGGTGGCCGCGGCAAAGCTCATATGGGCGAACAGATCTACACGGCTGAAAACCCTCCCAACGGCGCCATCTTCACGTACTTCCTTAAAGAAAAATACAAGACGTTGAAAGACATACGCGATGCCGCCGAAAAAGCCGCCGCGAAAAAGAATGAAGAAGGCCCGTACGCGACCATGCCGTATCCCAGCATCGATCAATTGCGCAAAGAAGCTGAGCAGGAAGCGCCCAGCCTCTGGATGACCGTCACCGATGCCAATGGCAACATTGTTCGCCGTCTGCCCGCGCCTAATAACGCCGGCTTCAATCGCATCGCGTGGGACTTGAAATATCCGCCGGTCTCGCTGCGTCCGGAACAAGCTGGAGAAGAAGGTATTTTCCCTTGGGAGTTTGGTCCGGCCGGCCCCGGTGTGATGCCCGGGAAATATTCCGTCAAACTGTCAAAGAAGATTGATGGCAAGTTCACAGATCTTTCTTCGCCACAAACCTTCACGCTGTACGTTCCCGGCGCAGACAAGATGCAAGTAGATGATCGCGCCGCGTTGGCGGAATTCCAAGCGAAGGTCATGAAGTTGCAGCGCGCCGTCAACGGAGCAACCGGTGCCGGCCGTGAATTGACGGAGCGCCTGCATGGCATCAAGCGAGCACTGGCGCAAACACCGGCGGATACCGCTGCGCTCGTCGCCAAGGCCGAAGTTATCGAGGATCAGCTCCGCGAGGTGGAACGCGCGCTCAACGGGGATGCTGTCGCCCGCCAGCGCCAGGAGAATGACGCACCCTCCATCAATGACCGCATCGGTAGCATTGTCGGTGACGAGCGTACCTCCACAGCGAAGCCGACGCAGACTGATCGTGACGACTATGCCATCGTCGCCTCGGACTTTGGCGGAGTGCTTTCCAAACTAAAAGGACTCTACCAACAGACTGACCAGCTCGAGCAGGAGATGGAGAAGATCGGCGCTCCGTGGACACCGGGTCGGCTGCCCGAGTGGAACGAACAATAGTCAACAAACTCATAGCCACCTGCACTGAAGCATGATAAAAGTGCAGGTGGCTTTGGGGTATCTAATGGTTCGTTTCTGGCTGAAGCAACTGCTGGTTTTGTCGCTCGGCGCGTGCGCGTTCGCGCAAAACCCCGCCACCACCGTCAACGTTGACGTCCACGCCGGTCGCCACGATATTAGCCCGCTGATCTACGGAGTGAATCTTTTTGAGTCAGCAAACACAGCCGCCATCCTTGAAGATCTAAACGCGCCGATTAACCGTTACGGCGGCAACCGCGCCAGCACCTACAACTGGCAACTGAATTCTGACAACCGCGGCAATGATTTCTTCTTTGAAAGCATCACCGACGATGCCGGAACGATTCCGGCGCGCCGCACTGATGATTTCATTACCAGCACGAAAGCCGCATCATCAGAGCCGATGGTCACCATTCCCATGCTGTCTTGGATCGCGAAGTCCGGCATACAGCAGCCGCTGCCATGCAGTTACCCTCGAAGCTCTTTTCCTGATCAGTTCCAGTTTGGCGATGACTCTGATCCGGATTGCGGCGATGGTCTCGCGCCCGACCGCACACCCATAAATGGCGCCGATCCCAATATCGCTTTCGTCCCCAACTCGCTTGCCAACCAACAGGATTGGGTCACGCACACACTTAATGTTTTCCATAGCGCCGCGACGGGTGGTCTCAAGTACTACATTCTCGATAACGAACACGACCTATGGCCTGAGACGCATCATGATGCCGTGGCCACCGCCCCGCACCATGACGAAGACACTTCGGCCATGCTGGATTATGCCGCCATGATCAAGGCACAGGATTCGGGTGCTTTCGTCGCCGGCCCCGAGGCGTCCGGATGGCTCGGCTATATCTACAGTCCGTTCGACAACCAGGACGGGAGACTCCACAACTTTGCGAACGACCACGTGGATCACGATGCAGTCGGCGATTACCTTCCGTGGTTTCTTAGCCAATTTAAGGCCTATGCCGACACTCACAACGGCCAGCGGCTTCTCGACTATTTCACGGTTCACTACTATCCGCAGGGTAATGACCCGATTAATGTTAATACCCGCTCATTATGGGATCCGGGTTACGTTGATAACAGTTTCATCGCCACCAACATCATGCTTATCCCGCGCATGAAGCAATGGGTTGCGGACAACTATCCCGGCACGAAGATCGGCATCACTGAATACAACTGGGGCGATATCAATGACGAAGTTGATAATGACACCATTGCTTTCGCCGTCGCCGAGGCTGATGTCCTCGGTATTTTTGGCCGCGAGGGCCTCGACCTCGCCACCCGCTTCAATGCTCCCGTGCAAGGTAAGCCTACCTATAACGCGATGAAGATGTATCGCAATTACGACGGGCAAAGATCCACTTTTGGCGATGTCAGCGTCAGCGCAGCAGTCGAAAACCCTGACAACGTGGCCGCGTTTGCGGCGCAACGCACTGCAGACAACAAAGTGACGATCGTTCTACTGAACAAATATTCCGCAGGCGACACCCCGGTCACTTTAAATGTAGCGAACTTTCCTGCGGCCGCCACCGCACAGCGCTGGCAGTTAAGCGGCCTCGGCGCCTCCATTGAATCTTTAGCGGACGTCAATGTACAGAACGGTGTCGTGCAGTTGTCCGTCCCGCCGCAAAGCGTTACGCTGCTCGTTCTTTCCCAGCAAGAGTCCGGGGCACCCGCTCCTATTGCTACCTTCAGTCGCGCGTCGATCAACTTCGGAAGCCAGTTGTTAAATACTTTTAGCCTGAACTCCACCGTAACGCTTACAAATACCGGGAATGCGCCCTTGAACATCTCCGGCCTTTCACTGTCCGGAGAAGGTTTATTTCAGGTGACTAACTGCCCCATGGTTCTGCCGGCGGCGATGAGTTGTATGATCAGCCTCAAGCCTACTCACCTCGGAGCTTTAAATGGCTTGATCACCGTTACCGATGATGCATTCAACAGTCCACAAATGGTTTCAGTGGCTGGTTCAGGTCTCGATATCTTTCTGAACACGCCACGGCCCACACGCAGCCGCCGATTGACCGCACAAGGCTCTATCAAAAAGAGACGTGTTCCTTAGCATTGCTTTCGCAACCCTTTCCATATGAACTTGCATCACACCTCGCGGGGAAGAGTGTGCAACGATTGCCCTTCTGCTCCCATCCTAAGTAGTTCCTGGAGATTGAGTGGATTCAGCCAAAAAAGCTTTTGCTGGCGCGATCTCAGATGAATCAACACTTCCATCCCAAGAGCTGAAGAGTCAACAGGTACGAGCCGAGTCCGTTAGCCGTCTTTACGATGCTGATCAAAATCCCGACCTGCTTCAGGCCATCATCGACTCCTCAGACGACGCCATCATCAGCAAAGATTTGAACGGCACCATTACCAGTTGGAATCGTGCCGCCGAGCAGATGTTCGGGTACACAGCCGCTGAGATCATCGGCAAAAGTATTCTTACGATCGTGCCCCCTGAGCTGCAAAGCGATGAGCCGCGCTTCCTGAATAGCATTCGTGCCGGCGAGCGCATCGACCATTTTGAGACGGCGCGTTGTCGCAAAGACGGCACCCGGCTCAACATCTCGTTGAGCATCTCTCCCGTCCGGGACCGGAACGGCAACATCATCGGCGCCGCAAAAGTTGCGCGTGACATCACCCAGCAAAGGATCGATCAGCGAGCCGCTCGCCACCTGGCTGCGGTCGTCGAGTCATCCGAGGACGGCATCATCAGCAAAGACCTCAATGGATTTGTCACCAGTTGGAACCCCGCCGCTGAGCGCATCTTCGGATATACCGCTCAAGAGGCCATCGGAAGGAATATTCTTTTTCTCATCCCGCCTGAGCTCCATAGTGATGAGCCGATGATCCTCGGCAAGATCCGCGCCGGAGAACCGCTCGAGCACTTTGAAACCGTCCGTCTCCACAAGAACGGGTCCCGTCTTCATGTCTCGCTCACAGTCTCACCCATTCGGGACGGCGGAAAGATCGTCGGTGCTTCCAAGATCGTTCGCGACGTCACCCGTCAACGCAAGATGGAGGCCGCACTTCACATCAGTGAAAGGTTAGCATCCGTCGGTCGTCTCGCGGCGACCATCGCCCACGAGATCAACAACCCACTCGAGGCGGTCACCAACTTCATCTATCTGGCGCGCCAGGCTCCCGATCTTCCGGAGAACGTCGCGGAATATCTGAAGATTGCGGACCATGAGCTCGCGCGCGTAGCTCACGTAGCTCAGCAGACCCTGGGCTTTTATCGCGACCAGACTCGACCTGTCCACGTGGACATTGCCGCCGCAGTCGATGACGTCCTCACGATCTATCACAGTCGTATTTCTTATAAGGATCTGAGGGTAGAGACGCGCATTGAACCTGATCTTCGTTTCTTCACCCTGCACGGGCAGCTGAAACAGATACTGCTCAATCTGGTCGCTAATGCCGTGGACGCATCAAGTCAAAGTGACCGGCTCTTGATCACTGCACGCGTGATGAAGACTATCCATTCCGGCGCCAATCTTCTTTCCTTGACTGTGGCGGATACCGGCAGCGGCATTCCACAGCATGATCGGGACAAGATTTTTGAACCCTTCTACACCACCAAGAAGGATGTAGGCACCGGCCTGGGCCTCTGGATCACCCGCGACCTGCTCGAAAAGAAAGGCGGCCATATTCGCTTTCGCTCGCGCATCGGCAAACCTTCTGGCACGGCCATGACTGTATTTCTGCCGGAAGAGGCGCATGCCGCCGCGGAAGAATCGGCCGCCTGATCTGGTTCCCAAAAGCTCTTACCCGGAGACGAGGGGCCGCATGTCAGTACTCCTCCTGCCCCATTTCATCTCGGGTGAACTGTTCTTGGTCATGCTTGGATACAGTTCTTTAGCTCGGTTCAATGCATCGCCAATGTTGGCTCTAACATTTCCGCAGCCCACGTGCTCTTGAAAATCAGCCTGGCGCATCAGTTGTGCAGGCTGTTCCCGTGCTCCGCATAAGATCAACTCGCGCTTCGATGCGTGTATCTCATTCGCTAAATGTTTTAGCGCCTGCAGGCCGGTCGCATCGATCGCAGTCATATTGCGCAGGCGCAGGATCACGATGGGCGGCAAGTCGCCAAGCCGTGAGAGGATCTCTTGGATCTTGTCCGTTCCGCCAAATAAAAATGGCCCGTGGATCCGGAAAATGACTACGTAGGGCGGTATTTCCTTATGCTGCAAGATATGAGCGTAGCCCTCTCGCACGTATTCTTGCGTGACTTCGGATACCGTTGTCGTCGCCGTAACCTTATGAATAAATACCAGCGCAGCCAGGATCATTCCCGCTTCCACTGCCACGGTAAGGTCGGCGAATACTGTCAGCAGAAAAGTCACGAGCCACGTGCCCACTTCCAATCGGGAAAGTTTCAGCAGCTCCGGTATCTCATGCCACTCGCCCATGTTGTATGACACCACCAGGAGTATCGCCGCCAGCGCTGACATCGGTATGAAACGCGCCATGGGAGCGACGAACGTGATCACCATTAATAAGGTCAATGCATGGACCATTCCCGCGAGCGGCGTTTTCGCGCCCGAGCGGATGTTGGTCGCAGTTCGAGCAATAGCGCCGGTGGCGGGTAAGCCACCGAAAAGCGGTGACATGATGTTCGCTATCCCTTGTCCAACTAATTCGACATTGGGATTATGTCTGTCTCCGCTCATACGGTCTGAGACTACGGCTGACATCAAAGATTCAATGGCGCCGAGCATTGCCACAGTAATGGCCGGCGAGATCAGCGGTCTCAACAGACCTGCGCGAAATGTGGGGATGTGCATCGCCGGTATTCCAGATGGAATCCCTCCGAAGCGGGATCCGATGGTAGCCACTGGCAGTCTTAACGTGACTACAAGGGCCGTGCCGGCAAAAAGGGCAACGATGTATCCCGGGATCTTCTTCACATAACGAATGAAGACAACGATCAACAGTAGCGAGATCACTGCGAGGCTCGTGTCGGCGGCAGAAAAAGTGTTTGCGTTATGTAACAGGATTGTCATGCGAGCCACAAACTCCCCTGGGACCTTTTCAACCTTGAGTCCAAAGAAGTCCCTGATTTGTGTGCTCGCAATGATGACGGCGATACCATTCGTGAAGCCGACTACGACTGGCCGTGGAATGAACTTTACGGCAGTGCCGAGTCCGGTTGCTCCGATGACGACCAGCATCGCGCCCGCCATCAGCGTACACATGAAAAGGCCGTCAATGCCGTATCTCGCAACGATTCCAAATACCACAACCACGAATGCGCCCGTGGGACCACCGATCTGCGTAGAGGAGCCTCCCAATGCAGATATTAGAAAACCAGCGACGATGGCACAGTAGAGTCCAGCTTGCGGCGGCACGCCCGATGCAATGGCGAATGCCATGGCGAGGGGAAGCGCAACCAACCCGACGGTTATGCCGGCAATAACATCAGAGACGAGCTTCTTCCGGTCGTAGTCTCGGAAGAGAACCAGAGACTTAGGTAGCCGCTCCATCACCTTTGCGCCGGCAAACAGCTCCCTCATCTCAACGACGAACTCCCGTTTGCGGGGCCTTTAATTCAGCCAGCATGCCCTGCATGCCCACAAAGTGATTGGTGAATATCTGCTTCGCTACATCCAAAAGCTTGAATACGGTGATGTCGCGAACCGAGTAGTAAACATTCAGTCCGTCTTTACGCCCCACCACGATATTCCGGCTGCGAAGGACCGCCAGCTGCTGCGAGACAGTGCTTTGTTCCACGTGGAGCTTGGAACATAACTCGTTCACGCCAAGCTCGCCATCGCGAAGAGCATCAACCATCGCTATGCGCAGAGGGTGTGCAAGTGCCTTAAAAAAATCAGCTTTAAACCGCCTTAACTCAGTCATACCTCACAGACTATATTCGTAAATTGCTATATAAGCAACTAAATGAATATAATGTTGCGATCAACCCTCCAGGGGGCAGGGCTCCAGCATGAGTTCGAAATGGGACGCAACGCGTGATGGCGTAGAGCTGCAAACCGACCTTCGAATACTGCATGCGAAAGTCGGTGAACTATTCCAGATCGTGCAGCAAGTAAAGAAGCATTTTGACTTGGACCAGGTGCTCACGACGGCAGATAGCCGCCAACTGGCGAAGAACATTGACCGCATGGATGAGGTCTATCGCTGGTTCGCTGGTTTGAAAAACCTTCTTCCAGCCCCACCGAGTGAGTAAGGCGTCAGCTTCTCTGATCTGACCCCAGCAGCTTTCACGCAATCGGTCCGCAGTTTTTGAACCGCCTTGCCTCCATGCCCAGCACGTTGCAACGCGATATACTGGGCATATCCGTGCCAGAGAAGCCCAACACCGGTAAGAAGTTCTATCTGGAGACCTTCGGTTGCCAGATGAATGCCCATGACTCAGAAAAAGTCATTGGTACCCTCGTGCATGAGGGCTACGCGCAAGTTGATACCGTAGAAGAAGCGGATCTGGTTCTGTACAACACCTGTTCCATCCGTGACAAAGCAGAACAAAAAGTCTTCAACCGCCTCAACGACTACAAAAAGTTCCAGAAGCAAGGCAAGAAGTTTGGCGTGCTCGGCTGCGTCGCCCAGCAGGAAGGCGAAAAGATCTTCGAGCGCGCGCCCTATGTGTCGCTTGTCGCCGGCTCCGCGTCGTATCGCAATCTGCCGCAGATGCTGGTCCAACTTGAAGCAGGGAATTCTCGCGTCACCGGCCTCGACGACCGCCAGACCAGCGAGACTTTCGATACGGAATTCACCGCGCGCACGAACAAGCATCGCGGATACATCACCATCATTGAAGGCTGCGACAAGTTCTGCGCCTATTGCGTGGTTCCTTTCACCCGCGGGAAAGAGCGCAGCCGTACATCCGAATCTGTCCTCGCGGAAGCGCGCCGCATGGCAGAAGCCGGCTTCACTGACGTTCAACTTCTCGGCCAGAACGTAAATTCCTACAAGGACCCCAGCGGCGAAATGTCCTTCGCGGAATTGCTCGCTGCAGTCGGAAAGGTCCCCGGCATCCGCCGTGTTCGCTTCACCACTTCGCACCCGCGCGACTTCACCCCTGAGATCGTCACCGCCATTGAGACCGTGCCCACACTCTGTGACCACGTACATCTTCCCGTGCAAAGCGGCTCCAGCCGCGTTCTCAAATTGATGTCTCGCGAGTACACCCGCGAAAAGTATCTCGAATGTATCGCCTGGATGAAAGCCTCCAAGCGCCGCATCAGCATCACCACGGACATCATCGTAGGCTTCCCCGGCGAGACCGAAGACGACTTCCAGCACACTCTTTCGTTGCTGACAGAAGTCCAGTACGACGCCGTCTTCGCATTCAAATATTCGCCGCGGCCCAACACGCCCGCCATCACCATGGAAGACAGCATCACAGAAGAAGAAAAGTCTTCGCGCCTGACCCGCGTGCTCGACCACCAGCGCGAGATTCAGCGTGCCAATTATCAGCATCATCTCGGCGAGATCGCACAGGTAATGGTCGAAGGCCGCAACGAGGCTCGCGGACAGCTCCTCGGCCGCCACTCGCAAAACAAGACCGTTAACTTCACAACCAACGCGCTCATTCAGCCCGCAATCGGCAGTTACGTTGACGTGCGTATCACCAAGGCGCTGCCCAACAGTTTGGTCGGCGAGATGATCACCGTATAAAAAGGAGGCACGATGGAAATAGAAATGAAGATTCGCGGTCTGATGATGGACCCCGTCACCAACAGTCCCATCGTCGTCCTCAAGGACGCCACCGGTGAAGGTGTGCTTCCCATCTGGGTCGGCATTTACGAAGCCAACGCCATCGCGCTCGAGATCGAAAAGATAGCGTTACCTCGCCCACAGACCCACGACCTCATCAAGAACGTTCTCACCGGCCTCGAAGCGAGCGTGCGTAAAGTCGTCGTGTCAGAACTTCGTGACGACACCTTCTTCGCCGTTATCTGGATGGAACGTGACGGCCACATCATCAGCATTGACTCTCGTCCTTCAGACGCACTCGCGCTCGCTCTCCGCCTCGATTGCCCCATCTTCGTGGAAGAATCCGTCCTGAAATCGTCGAAGCAATCCACACCCACAACTGGCAAGCAGACCAGTGAAGAGATGCGTAAGTGGCTTGAGAATTTGAATGACGACGACCTCGGCCACTATAAGATGTAAGTCTTTACTGACGGCCGAACCTTCTTGATGCGACTCCCGCTCCTCGTTCTCTTACTTCTGTTTGCTCCGGCAGATTCCCGCTGGACCGATCTCCCACCGCTGCCCAGCGCGGTGACCAACAACGCTGTCGCCAGTTTCGTCCACAAAGACCGCGCGCTCATTTATTCATTCATGGGCGTTGGGAAGGAGCGCAATGCCTCCGCCATCACCACTAACGCCATGGTCTACGATTCCTACCATGCGGAGTGGCGCGTTTTGCCTCCCGTCCCCGGCAAGCGTGGACGGCTCGGCGCCAGCGCCGTCAGCGTTGACGGTCAAGTCTTTGTCCTCGGCGGCTACACAGTGGATGAGCAGGGGACTGAAACCGTCGTCGGCGATGTTGACATCTACACGCCTAGCGCGGACGAACCCACGCAAGGCTACTGGGCTAAAGGTATTCCGATCCCCATTCCGGTGAGCGATTCCGTCGCCGCCGTTGTCAACAACCGATTTATTCTTCTGATTTCCGGATGGTCAAAGACCGGCGCCATTCCCAACATTCAGATTTATGACACCTTGCATGACCACTGGCGTCCCGGCAACGTCATCGCCGGCAAGCCTGTCTTCGGGCACGCAGGTGCGATCGCCCACAAGACCATCGCCTACTGCGGCGGTGCGTACGTGGATTCTGACAAAGAGGCCACGCGAAAATCGCTCTATACGGCTACGGATGAATGTTGGCAAGGCCGAATCGTCGCAACAGGGCCATTCAAGATTGATTGGACGCAGATGTCATCGCATCCCGGCAAAGCCAGGTTCGGCATGGCTGCAGCCGCCTGGAATAAAAGCGTGGTCTTCAGCGGCGGTAGTGAAGTTCCTTATACCTTTGACAGCATAAGTCACGACGGTCATCCAGCCGCGCCTTCTGCCGTCACCTACGCGTGGGACACCGACAAGCACGCATGGCAGATTCTGCCTGACGATCCCCAACCAACTCTTGATGCCCGCGCTCTCGCAGCAGATCAGACCGGATTGGTCATCGTCGGCGGTATGCAGGCTGGCGGAAAAGTAGGGAAGCGCGTCGCGCATCTGTCACTGCAAAAATAATACGCACAAAAAAGCGGGAGCCTGAGGCTCCCGCCGTGCACGCGAGCGCACAAAATCAATCTGCTGCCGCATTCAGCGTCATCGGACGGCTAAGCTCCATCACGATTTCCGTCCCCGGTTGCAGTGTTGCTGACTTATGTTTTGACAGCCAGTACACCGTCGCCGCAGCGCCACCTACAACCGCGCCGACCAAAGATCCTTTTGCGCCAGACATCAGCCCGCCCATGATCGCGCCGCCCGCTGCGCCGCCGGCAACTTCGATCTTGTCGCGCCGGTCCATGCCTTCGCCTTGGATCGTGCCTTCGTCATTCACCTTCGTTTTCGAATCCCGGTCCGTATCGACTACCACGGCATTCAGCGTGTACTTCTGTCCGTCAGGAGTGGTGACACTCTCCGGACGCAGATCCAGCGCCGGCAGTCCTTTATATCGACGCGTGCTGTTCACCCGTATCACATGTCCCTGGATCGAAGATCCCACAGGGATAACCACCTGCCCATTCATGCTCACATCTTCCGTCACGCGACCGGCAAACGGATCGCCTGCCTTGTTGGCGATGGTCGAAAGTATGGTCTCCAATTTCATCTTCACGGCGGTGCCCATCGGCAGTGCCAGGTTCTGCGCGCCTTGTTGCGCCGGCGCCGGCTGCGTCAATGTTGGCGATTGCTGTTGCGGCTGCGTAACTTCTTCTCGCTGTTCCGGTGCGGCCTTCGCCGCTGAAGGCTTCTGTTGTTGCGCCATTGCTGACAGATTGAAAGCCAGCAATGCAGTCATGGCGGTAACTTTGCGGAGTGTAGTCATGTTTTGCTCCTCTCACATCTGAGGTTAAGACACCCACAAAAACCGGACAATACCCAAAGAAACCCAGAACCAAGTTCGATAACAGCGACGCTCCGTCATTTATAATCGCCGCCTATGTCTGAGACTGAGATCGTATCCATTCATGCGCGTGAGATCCTCGATTCGCGCGGCAATCCTACCGTTGAAGCAGACGTCATCCTCCTCGGCGGCGCCATGGGACGCGCAGCCGTCCCCAGCGGTGCATCCACCGGTGAGCACGAAGCTGTCGAACTTCGCGATGGCGACGACGAACGCTACGCCGGCAAAGGCGTTCAACACGCCGTTGACAACATCGAGAATGAGATTGCACCCGCCGTCGGCGGCATGGACGCAGCCGACCAGCGCCAACTCGACTCCCGCATGATCTCCCTCGATGGCACTTTCAACAAAGGACGCCTCGGCGCCAATGCCATCCTCGCCGTCTCCATGGCTGCCGCTCGCGCCAGCGCCAATGCCTACAAGCTGCCGCTCTATCGCTACCTCGGCGGCGCTGCGGCTAATGTTCTGCCCACGCCGATGATGAACATCCTCAACGGCGGCGCGCATGCCGACAACAACGTTGATTTCCAGGAGTTCATGGTCATGCCCGTTGGCGCGGAAACTTTTTCTGACGCGCTGCGCTGGGGCACGGAAGTCTTCCACACGCTCAAAGGCGTGCTGAAAAAGCGCGGCTACAACACTGCCGTCGGCGACGAAGGCGGCTTCGCGCCGAGCGTCAAGTCCAACGTCGAGGCCATCGAAGTCATCATCGAAGCCATTCAGCAGGCCGGCTACACCGTTGGCGAAGAGATCGCCATCGCGCTCGATCCCGCCGCCAGCGAGTTCTTTGACAAAGCCAAAAACAAATACGTCTTCAAAAAATCTGACAAATCCGAACGCTCGCCCGAGGACATGGTCCGCTACTGGTCTGACTGGGCAAAAAAATATCCCATCGTCAGCATCGAAGACGGCCTCGCCGAAGACGACTGGCACGGCTGGAAGCTGATGACCGACCAACTTGGCGACGACATCCAGCTCGTCGGCGACGATCTCTTCGTCACCAACACGGAGCGCCTGGCGAAGGGCATCGATGAGGAGGTCGCAAATTCCATCCTTATCAAGGTGAACCAGATCGGCTCCGTTAGCGAAACGCTAGACGCCATCGACCTCGCCCGCCGCAACGGATACACTGCCATCATCTCCCACCGCTCCGGCGAGACTGAGGACACATTCATCGCAGACCTCGCCGTCGCCACCGGCGTCGGCCAGATCAAGACCGGCTCGGCCTCTCGCACAGACCGCATCGCCAAGTACAACCAGCTGTTGCGAATCGAAGAAGAACTCGGCTCGCAAGCCAACTTTCTCGGACTCGACGCGCTAAACTACGATGGCGACTTGTCGCGATGATCTCTCACTCGATTTTGATTCTCTTGTTCAAATCATCGTGTTCCTTCGTGCCACCATCGTGTACCTTCGTGTGAAACGCGCTTGCTAGCTCCCATCTCTTACAGCCTCGGCTCCGCCGTTTGTTGGGGCGTCGCCGACTTTAGCGGCGGGCTCGCCTCCCGCACCGCTAACGTCTACAAAGTCGTGCTGGTTGCGCACACTACCGGCATGGCGCTGATGATCGTGCTCGCGCTGCTGCGCGGTGAACCCGTGCCCGGCATGCGCGAGATGCTTTGGGGCATCGCTGCCGGAACCGCCGGCACCGTCGGACTCGTCGCTCTCTACCGCGCGCTCGCCGTAGGCAAGATGGGCATCGTCGCGCCTATCACTGCGGTGCTTACCGCGGTGCTGCCCATGTCCTACGGACTCGTCACCCAAGGCCTGCCGCGCACCATCCAGCTCTACGGATTTGCTCTCGCCGCGGTCGGCATCATTCTCATCTCGCGCCCCGAGCGCATTGTCGCAGCGGCACCATCTTCCCCCGACGACAGTAGTGTTCCCCCGACCTCGCAGTCCACACACTTGAACGCAGCCTCGAATACCGCGTCACGCGGCAAACCTAAAGGCCTCGGCCTAGCTCTGCTCGCATCCGCCGGATTCGGATTCTTCCTCATCTTCATAAAGTTCGCCGGCGTCTCGGCGGTGTATTGGCCACTGGCCGCCGCGCGATTTCCCGCGGTCGTCTCCATGGGCATCATCGCGCTGCTCTCGCGCGAGACCTACACATCGAAAGATCGGGC
>JAICWB010000123.1 GCA_025935035.1 Terriglobales bacterium | reverse complement strand
CTGCATGTGATGATCGCGAATCAAAAGGCAGCGTTCGAGAGCTACCAGTCGGCTATGAAGCGTTGTCCGAAGTCCCCTGCGACGCCGGCTCCGCCAACCGTGGAATCGGTTTCTGTTGTCAGCAGCACCTTTTAGAGTCTCTTGCAGCGATGAAAAATGCCGCTCGATGGAGCGGCATTTGTTTTTTTCTGCAAAGTAAGGTAATCGAAGGCGCGACGGCGTCGGTGCAGAGACTCCTACGCGAGCTATAGCTGCGGTCTTACTTTAGCGATTCTCCGCTCTTTCGCAGCTCATTCGCCCGTTGCTGATTGCCTAGGGTCTGGTAATAGGACGCCAGCGCAAGGTCCACAGACTTCGTTTCTTTTCTCATCTTCAGGGCGGACTCCAGCCACAGCGCCGCGGCCTGGACATCGCCCGACTTCGCCAAGCTGTCAGCCACAAGCAGAATAGTGGCTTCGCTAGTCTGTTCTCCTAGCTGTCCACGATAGAGGGCCGCCGCCTTAGCAAAATCGTGGGTACCGTAATAAAGGTCAGCCAAGCGTCCGCGTGCCAGGTCATTCTTGGCATTTTTCTGCAGAGCTGATTGCAGCAAACGCTCGCCATTAGCTGCATCTCCCTGAGCGAGATAGCTGAGGCCGCGCTGGTAATCAGCAATGCCTTCGGTCACGTTCCTGATCAGTTCGTCATCCACCACATCCCAAGGCGGGTTATTACCCGCAGATGGGTCGATACGAAAACCCATTCCGGCGAAGATTTTTTGAGACGTGGACGGATCTGATATCGTGACCGAAAGCCGATAATTGCCGGCAGGCTGGTCTTTGAGATCAATGACCTTGCCGCTGCCAAGGGAACCGAAGCGGTCAAACTGTTCTGGTGAGAGTTCTTCCTTGATGGTCTTTGCCCCGCCAGCTACGCCCAAGCGACCGTAACCATACTCGAGCAGCAACTTTTTATCTTTCAGTAACTGACGTTCGGCTTCATTGGTCCACAGCTGGTAAAAGAACTTCAGGTTTTGTCCCGGCGCCACGGCGATCTCAGTGCCGCCCTGTGGCGTGAACTTGTAACCTGCCATGCTGAAAGGCGCCTGTCCGTAACCAGGCAAGGCTTCCGCCTGCGTGAATGGTATTAGGGGGGAGACTTGCAGAGGCGCTTTAAAAGGATCTGGCACTACCGCGTCGCGTTCTGCCCGATAGCTCAATTTGCTGAGCTTGTTGGAGAGTATGAACTCGATCTTGTACTTGCCGGGAGCAAGCGGCAGCCAGCCTTCATAGCCGAACGGCCGACTCTGCATACGCGCGAATTCCTGGTCATTGATGTACTTTGAAAGCTCTTTATTCTGTTCGAAGATCAATTTTGAATCCGGACCGAAGACCCGCACTTGCGTGCCAATGCTGTAGTAATGGCCCTTATCGTTCTCCCCGACGGTGAAATCAGATGGTTTGGGAAGACGGATGGCATAGTTCAACTTCATCATGCCAGTGGCATCTTGCAACGGCGCCATTGTTATCTGCAGCACGTCCAGATCGATGAGAGTGCGATGGCTCACCGATTCCAGCATCTCTGCCCGGCGCTTGAGGGCTTCTTTGGTCAGCGGATGATTTGCCAGGTTTTTGTACACCGCCAACATCACGTCAGACTCCATGCTGGACGTGGCATTGTCTATGTCGATGGGTTCGTTGGGAATCAAGCTCAACGTCGTGCGTGAGACCTCACGTCCAAGCTCTTTGTCGATCAGTTGGAACGCGGCCCGGCGGTCATTGACCGCATTGACTGAGGTCACGAGTTTGTCCGGACCATCGAAGTACGGACTGTAAAGACGATAATCGTCGCCGATGTCTCGCTGATAAAAGAGCAGATAAAAGTACGGCGGCAGCGCTGGATTGGTGTTCTCGTAAAACCAGATCTCCATGGGCCGTGTCTGCTGTGCTTGGTAGTACGGGGCCTTTTGTTTCGGCGGCCCGAGCACGATGTAGGCGCGTCCTTGATCTGTGCGCCAACCGTTGTCACGCTTGTTGCCGAACCATTGATTGGCATAGGCGATGCGCTGATAGATGGCGTCTTTGTATTCATTTGTCGGGGCACCGGGATCAGGGTTCCTGATCGCCCAGAAGTGCTCAATGAATCTGTCGCGCTCGAGGTCAGTGGATAGCGCGAGGAATGCCGCCTTCTCATCATTGTTGATGAGGTATGGCACGTCATGTTCGAGCCAATGTTTATAGGTCGCGGGAAGAGGTGGATTCTTCGCTAAGGCAGCGTGCGGGGCAACGGCAATGAATTGCACAGCGATGAGTACAGGAACTATACGTTTCAAGAATGAATACGACATAGAAAGATCAATTATTTTTTCGCAGCCAGTTGCTGTTTCAGCTTCTCGCTGATCTGTTGCACGTCATGCACAAAGATGCCGTCCGGCGCCAGCGCCAGGTAACGTTCGTATTCAGCCAGCGCGCGCTGCGGATCTTTCTTCTTGAGGAAAATGTTCCCCATGGCGACGTGCAACGGTGCGAAATCCTTGTTCAATTCTAAACCTTTTGTGATGTACGGTTCGGATGCTTCCCATTGCTTCAGACCCCAGTAACTACGGCTGATCTCGTAATCAGCCTCGGGCGATGTGGGGTTTATTTTCAATGCTTCTTGCAGGGGCCCGAGGGCGTCTTTGAACTTGTTCTGGGCATTCAATGAAACGCCGAGCGCGAATTGGGCGGCGTAGTCGGTGGGCTTGATGGAGATGGCCTTGCGGAATGACGATTCCGCTTCAAGTGAACGTTGCAGCTGCATCAAAGCCATGCCGCGCAAGACCCATCCGTTGGCATATTTCGAATCTGACTTTACCAGCTTGTCAAAGTAGGGAAGGCTGTCTTTCGGATTCCGTTTTTCGAAAAGCTCTTGTTCGCCTTGCTGCAGTAGCTTCCGGCCTTTGTCGGAATCGGGTACGTTGGCGGAAATCACGGCGCGTGGCCCGTTCGGAGGAACGGCCGAAGGAGTAACGTGATCGGGGATCAGATCCAGCGATACGCTCACACTGGGCGACATGCTTACGTCAACATTCTGAACGGCAGCGCGATAACCGGCTTGTATCACTCGAACCCGATACGGAGCCGGATCCAGGTTCGTAAACTCGGCGACTCCACGGGAGTCCGTCATCATGCGAGTAACCTCGATGCCGGTAGCATTCTGCAGAGCCACGAGTATCCCCGATGGTGGAGTAGCGTCACGAGATAGTAGTCTCACGCGAATCGTTGCGGAGCTTACTGTTGGCGGCAGATTACTTTGGCTCGGCCGCTGTGCAAGAACAATTCCGTTCGTGAGAATAAAGACGCATAACGTATGCAATAGGAGACGCATAAGAATTCGCGAAAAGAAATATGGGGAAGGCTTGAGCCTTCCCCAAGGTTAAAGCCGCGTTTGCTTAGAACTCAAGCTTGATGCTGAAACGCGACTGGAACGGTTGTTGATAGGACAAGGGTAACTGGAAGTCCGGGTTCGAACCAGCTGGCTGGAAGTTTCTCGCGTTGGCTTGGTCGACGGTGAATACCGGACGCGCATCCGTAATGTTGAACAGATCTGCGCCCGCGCGCAACGTGAAGTGCTCACTCAGCCTGACCGGATAGTCAAGCTTCAAGTCCACTTGTCCGCTGGTCGGCGTGCGGCCCAAGGCACCGCGTCCACCGATTGGCACTTCCCCTGAGTTCGTATAGACCGGGTGGTTACCCAGAACACTAAGCGGCGTACCGCTTTGCACACGAATGGAGCTGCCGATGGTCAAGCCCTTTACCCCACGGTCCGCCGTGTAGCTGAAGAACGCATTGAGTACGTTCCGACGGTCGGTAGGCAGGTAGCCGGGCGTGAACTGGTTGCCCAGCGCGCCGAAGATACCAGGCGTAAAGTCAAACAGCGAACTGATACCAGGGTCAGATTGGCCATTATCATTGCGGAAGGCGCCTTCGTAGTTGCCGAAGAGTTTCGCGCGACGATAGTTGATCCTCATCAGGTAGTTGTGGCTGAAGGACTTGTTGACTTCAAATTCAAACGCCGTGTAATTGCGGACCGGGTTCACGAAGCCATCCGGCTTGCCGTCAGCGCCTACTTCACCACCCACCAGGCCAGGGCCAGGCGATTGGAAGCAGACTGAGTTCGGGCTGAACTCATTGCCATTGCCGTCAAACGCAGGACCGGCAACGCCACCATTCAAGCCTAATGTATTGGTGGCATCGCAACCGGCCGGGAAAGCGCCCACCGCCGTACCCGCCGGAATGACGACTTCTTTTTCATTCACGTACGCATCGAGGCTGGGGCTGGGGTTGGCGATCTCAAAGTTCTGCAGGTGAACGAAAGCGCCTTCCGGCGACGTTCCGCTAATGTCCTCGATGATCCTCTGCAAGCGACGATCAAGGTAACGGGCGCTGAAGACCATGCCCTTCCACTCATGCTCCGCGCCGACTACGAACTCGTTCTCATAAGACATCTTCGTCCCAGGAAGGAAGTTCTCGCCGAGTGAAGCCAGTGAAAGCGCCGGGCCGCCGAAGCCGCCGGTGTTGTTGATGACATGGGCGCCGTCTGGCACCACGCTGATGTTGCTACCGTTCACCACCGGAGCAAAGAAGATGTTCAACACATCGTTTTCGCCGGATAGTGCGCGAATGGCCGCATCCAACGGCAGGTCATAACTGTACCGGCCGAAGTTGGCGAAGAGTTTCGTCTTGTGGTCACCCACCGGATCGACAGTCACGCCGACACGCGGAGACCAGTTGTCTGTGAAGGTATACTTCGCCAGCGTACCTTCCATGTGCTCTTGTTCCCAACGAAGTCCCATGCTCGCGGTCACATACTTGTTCAATGACCAAACGTCATTGAAATACGCATCCTGATAGGTCTCATGCGTCGGGATGGAACCGCTTCCACCGAACTGGCCGCGAGTCTGCGACGCAAATACCTGAACGCCGTTGAAGACCGGGCAAATGGGGCAAGTCGCGCCCGCAACGCCGGACACCGGGAGAATGCTGAACTGCGCATCACTCGGCGCACCTGCCAACGGGATCGGGCTACCGGCAGGCAGATAAGCTCCGCCGAGGTAGTTCGTCGCGGGCAGAGGAAAGGTGCCGCCACTGCGGTTCTGGATGTTGGTGTATTCCGGCTTCTCGTAGTGGTAGCCGAGGCTGAACGTGTGCGAACCAATGAAGTTCACGACTTTCGAAGTGTCAGCCGTTCCGCCCCACTGATGAGCGTCGTGCTGCTCCAGGCGTCCGAAGCCCTGCAGCACAGTGGTCTGCGGACCGGAGTGGTCGGTGATCTGGAACACATCTGACAGCGGGAATTCGTGGAAGTAATTGCTGTTGTTGGTGTATGAGAGATTCACCAACCACGTTGGACTCAAAGTCCCGTTATAACGGCCCACGATGTTACGAGTGCCGTATTTCCAACTGCTCCAGTTCGTGGTATTCGCCGAGGCCAGGCTGTTGGTGAGTTCCGAGGTGTTGGTGCGCGACGGATCGCCGAACACTGACGCTTCAAAAGAGTGAGAATCACTCAGTTTCAAGGTCATCTTGCCCGCATAGTTGTAAGTGTTGAAGTGCTGCGGCAAAACGCCCAGAGCGAACAGACCCGCGGTCGGCGGCGCCAACTCGAAGTTAGTGTTGCGGGTGGGATCGAATGAACCGAAGAAGAAGATGTGGTTGCGGAAGCCGGGCACGTAACCGCCCAACTCTGCGCTGCCTTCATATTCAGAACGACCTACGCGCTCGCCAACTTTGATAGTACGAATATCATCACGCTGCTTCTCTGCTGCACGTCCCCATTCGGGGGCGGCGTAAGCAGAAATAGCTCCGTGATAGGCGGGTCCGCCGGACTTCGTAATGATCTGCACGATACCGCCGGTGGCTTGTCCGTACTGCGGTTCGAAGCCGCCTTCTTTCACGTCAACTTCTTTGATGAAGCTGAGATTGATGCCGGATCCGACTGCACCTTGGTTCTGCGTGTACACACCCAAACCGCCGTAAGCGGAGTTTGTGATGTTCACGCCGTCTGCAATGTACTGGTTCTCAAGGCCGGAACCGCCGGAGATCGACGGGTTCGCGGTACCTGTGCCACCGCCATTCACCACGCCAGGCGCGGTGTAGAACAAGCTGGCAACGTTACGCTGAACCGGGACTGAGTTGTAGAACTGGTCGGTCAAGTTGGCGCCTACAGCGGTGCTGGTGGTATCCACCGTGGTGGCATTGGCTGTGACATCAACTGTGGTGCCCGCGGTGCCCGGTTCCAATTTGATAGAAAGGTTGTTGGTTTTGCCGGTCAAAACTTCCACTGACTTGAAGTTGACGGTCTTGAAAGTGTCTTTCGCGACGGTCGCCGTGTAAAAACCAGGCGTCAGTCCTTGAAAAACGAATCTGCCGTTCTGATCGCTGACGGAGTCGAACGTTCCGTTTGGACCAGTGACGGTGAGCTTTGCGCCAGCCACGACTGCGCCGGATGCATCGGTCACCGTTCCCGCCAGATTACCTTTGACGGTGGATTCCTGCGCGACTGCGAATGTAGCGAACACAGCCAACAAGATCACCGCATAAAGAAAGCGGATCGCTGATTTCATCTGTATTTGCACTCCTGTTTTATTGAACAATTTTGTAAACAAGATGGGTGGGGGGTCAACTAAAGAGACTACGTTGGACAAATTTGTAAACATCGTAAACCGATAGAAGGTGTTGCAAACGGAAGTCCAAAGAGATGATTAGAATAAGTGGCTTGAAATTAGGCGTTTACGCGAATGGACGGCTTGTGAAAGCTATGTTCCAGCGGATTCAGGCAAAGTTCGACTATGTATTCTTATAGCCAATATCTCGCCAAGTTGTAAGGGTTCCATAAAGATGGGGCCGGGAGGGTTGTGCTTAACTTTACCCGGAAAAAACACAAAGGGATCCAGTTTATTCGCTTTTTATTCGCGGACGAGCTTATACTCTTTGGGTTTATGGTTATCGCTTCGGCGTTCTCAAACTCCCTGAAATCCGCGCTTCGTCTTTATTGGGGATACGACGAGTTTCGTCCACTGCAAGAGCGGGTGGTGAACAGCCTTATACAACGCCGCGATGTTTGCGTGGTGATGCCTACCGGCGGCGGCAAGTCACTCTGTTATCAACTGCCTGCTGCTATCGCTGACTCACAAACGGTCATTGTTGTCTCACCTTTGATCGCGTTGATGCAAGACCAGGTAGCCCAATTGGCGGCAATGGGAATACCGGCTGCATATTTAAATAGTTCGCAATCGAACAAAGAGCAATCGGATATCACCGCTCGCGCCGTGCGCGGTGAATATCGGCTGTTGTATCTTTCGCCGGAACGGCTGGCGCAGCAGCATGTCATTGAGTGGCTGGAAAAAGTGCCGGTGAATTTTTTCGCCATAGATGAGGCGCACTGTATCTCGGAGTGGGGACACGAATTTCGCCCTGATTACAGGCAGCTTAAGCGACTGCGCCAGCGTTTTCCTGACAAGCCCATTGCCGCCTTTACTGCAAGCGCGACGCAGCGCGTGCGTCATGACATCATCGAACAACTTGGGTTGTGCGAGCCTGACAGATACATCGCCAGCTTTCACCGCAATAATCTGCATTATCTGGTGAAGCAATGCTCCGGCGAATACGAGCAGATGCAGCAGCTCGCAGCCGCGCTGCGCGCGCACACGCAAGGCAACGTGATCGTGTATGCGCCTACCATCAAGAAGGTGGAAAGCGTTGCGGACGAGCTGACGAAGCTGGGGTTTCCCGCGATTCCATATCACGCAAAACTTGCGACCGAGGCGCGCCGGCAGAACCAGGAACGTTGGATGACCGACGAGGTGCGCATTCTGGTTGGAACGATCGCCTTTGGTCTCGGCATCAACAAAGCGACAGTCCGTGCGGTGATACATCTGGCGTTGCCGAAGTCGGTGGAGCAGTATTACCAGGAAGCGGGACGCGCGGGACGCGATAGTCAGCCGGCTGATTGTCTTTTGCTCTGGCAAGCGCGCGATTCGGGGCTGCACGCGCACTTCATTGGCCAGATCAATGACGCGGTTGAAAAGGAGCGCG
>JAICWB010000082.1 GCA_025935035.1 Terriglobales bacterium | reverse complement strand
TCATTGGCCATGCCGGGGTCGCCTCCCGGATAATTCACCACAACATTGGCACCCTCGGCCGCCATTTCTATGGCAACAGCTTTGCCTATGCCTGAACTCGAGCCCGTGATGATTGCGGTCTGTCCTTGTAATCGTTTCATCGTTGTCCTTTTTCTTAATCGTTCCCCACAGATTTCGCGCCGACGCTCTTGATGCCTGTCCTTGTATTGCGTTTCGGTTTCTGAGCATCGCCGGATTGCTGGATGAGTTTTGCCACCAGGCCGGTCCATCCGGTCTGATGGCTTGCACCGACTCCCCGGCCAATGTCGCCGTGAAAATATTCGTAGAACTGGATCAGATCTTTCCAGTAAGGGTCATTCTGGAAGCGCTCATTCGCGCCGTTCACCGGGCGCCTGCCATCGGCACCACGCAAGAAGATACGCGCTAACCGGTGCGATATCTCTTCCGCCACCTGGTCGAGCGTCTTCAGTTGACCCGAGCCCACCGGACACTCCACCTTATATGTGTCGCCTAAGTAATAGGCGAACTTTTGTAGCGATTCGATCAAAAGAAAATTCACGGGAAACCAGATTGGTCCGCGCCAATTCGAATTGCCGCCGAATAGTCCTGACGTAGATTCTCCCGGCTCGTAGTCCACGCTGCGCTCCACGCCATCCATGTCTAGCGTGAAGGGATGGTCTTTATGGAACCGCGAAAGCGCGCGGATGCCGTAGTCCGAGAAGAACTCGTTCTCATCCAGCATGATCTTCAGAATGCGTTTGAGTTTTTCCGCGTCCACGATGGAGAGAAGCCGGCGCTCGCCTACTCCGCGCTTGCGCATGGAAGCGATGTTTGATGTCAGCTCCGGACGGTTTGCGATGAACCATTCCATGCGACGCTTGAATCCGGGCATCTTGTTAAGCAGATCATCTTCGAGGGTCTCCACTGCGAACAGAGGAATCAGGCCCACCATGGATCGCACACGCATCGTCTGGTCGCCTTGTTCAGGCGTGTGCAAGATGTCGTAAAAGAATCCGTCGGTTTCGTCCCACATGCCGGTGGAAGTATCTGAACCGCGGTGGTTCATAGCGTAGGCGATGTAGATGAAATGTTCCCAGAACTTGCTGGCCACGTCTTCATAGACAGGGTCTTCGTCAGCAAGTTCGAATGCCATGGCCATCAGGTTCAGCGTAAACATCGCCATCCAGCTGGTGCCGTCAGATTGTTCAATGAATCCGCCGGTGGGCAGCGGCGCGCTGCGGTCAAACACGCCGATATTGTCCAGCCCGAGGAAGCCGCCCTGAAAGATGTTGTTGCCTTGCGCGTCCTTACGGTTCACCCACCAGGTGAAATTCAACATCAGCTTTTGAAAGACACGCTCGAGAAAAGCGCGATCACCCACACCGCGACGCTTCTTCTCGATCTTGTACACGCGCCATGCCGCCCAAGCGTGCACCGGTGGATTCACATCTCCGAAGGCCCACTCGTAGGCGGGAAGCTGGCCGTTGGGATGCATGTACCACTCGCGCAGCATGAGCACGAGTTGCTCTTTCGCGAAATCAGAATCGACCAGGGCCAAAGTGATGCAGTGAAATGCCAGGTCCCACGCCGCATACCAGGGATACTCCCACTTGTCCGGCATGCTCAGTACATCGGCGTTATAGAGGTGGGTCCACTCATGGTTGCGTCCGCTCTTGCGTTCGGGAGGCGGTATCGGCTGACCGGGATCGCCATCCAGCCAGCGTTTCACTTCGTAGTGGTAGTACTGCTTTGACCACAACATGCCACCCAGCGCTTGCCGCATCACTAATTTGGAATCGTCAGACAAGCTTGGCGGGATGACAGTGGCATAAAAGTCGTCTGCGTCCTTCTTGCGTGCCGCGAAAGTCTTCTCGAAGTCTGCGGAGAAGGGTTCTGTAGTCTTCAAGTCACCGTCAGATAAGCGCAAGCGGATGACCGCGCTCTCCCCCGGCGGAACTTGCAATTCGTAGACGGCCGCTGCCTTGGTGCCGGTCTGTGCAGGATTCACCGCCTCCGTCTTGCCGGTGATCACATAATCGTGAAAAGCATCTTTTACATATGGCGTGCGGTTCGGCGAGTTCCAAAGCCGCTCCGCGTTGCTCTCATTCTCAGTGAACAGCAGCTTAGGCGAGCCCTCGCAGTAGAGATAGCGTTGCCGGTAGTAGCTGTGCTTGGCGCTAATGACCGAACCCTGATTCTTGTTACCGTTCTCTTTTTTGAGTTCAGGACGCGAGATGCTCGGCTCCCACGTCCACTCGTTGCGAAACCACAATGTTGGCAGCAATGTCAGTTTCGCGGTTTCTGGTCCGCGATTGGCTATCGTGATCTGGATCAGGATGTCTTCCGAAGTCGCCTTGGCGTACTCCACGAAAACGTCAAAATATTTGTTCTCGGCAAAGATGCCGGTGTCCGCAAGTTCGAACTCGGGCTCAGCCTTTGACCGGCGAGCATTCTCTTCCACCAACTGTTCGTACGGATACGCAGCCTGCGGATACTTGTACAAATACTTCATGTACGAGTGAGTGGGCGTGCTGTCGAGGTAAAAGTAATACTCTTTGCAATCTTCGCCGTGGTTACCCTGATTGCCGGTGAGCCCGAAGAGCCGTTCTTTGAGGATGGAGTCTTTGCCGTTCCACATTGCCAGCGCAAAGCAAATGTATTGGTGACGATCGCATATCCCCGCGATGCCGTCCTCATTCCAGCGATACGCCCGCGATCGCGCGGCATCATGCGGAAAATACTCCCATGCTGTGCCATTGGCGCTGTAATCCTCGCGCACCGTGCCCCAGGCGCGCTCAGCGAGGTACGGACCCCAACGCTTCCAGTGAGTGGTGCGGTCCTCAGACTGGAAGAGGCGCAGCTCTTCCGCAGTCCGCTTTTTCTGGTTAGGGTCAGTCTTTCCGGGCATAAGGGTCGACCGGTGAGAAGCACGCCCATGTTACAGCGCATTGGCGGAAAGTAAAGAGGGGCGGGCGTGATTTCTACGGGTCCCGACCACGTTACGACGGAAGTCGGAGGTGAGAAAATAGTCGCATGATCCAGCTTTCAGGCGCGGGCAAGCGCTTTGGCCACAAGTTACTGTTTGAAGGGCTGGATTGGCTCATCACACCACGCGACCGTATCGGCCTGGTCGGCGGCAACGGCACCGGAAAATCCACGCTGATGAAAGTCCTTGCCGGACTCGACTCGCTCGACTACGGCACCATCAATCGCGCCAAAGGTTTGACCGCCGGATACCTCCCGCAAGACGGCCTGCGACTCTCCGGACGCAGCGTCTTCGCCGAGTGCATGACCGTCTTCGACGACCTGCGCCAGATGGAGACGGACCTCGAAGCGCTTACTAGGAAGATGTCAGAACTGGATCATGCCGGTGCTGAGTACGCCCAAGTCGCCGACCGTTTCCACGCCATCGAAAATGAATTCCGTACCAGAGACGGTTACGCCGTGGAGTCGCAAGTGGGCGCAGTGTTGCAAGGCCTCGGCTTCGGCAAAGACGATTGGAGGCGTCGCACGGAAGAATTCTCCGGCGGATGGCAGATGCGCATCTCGTTGGCAAAGCTTTTGCTCGCCAAGCCAAACCTGCTTCTGCTCGATGAACCCACCAACCATCTTGATTTGGAAACACGTAACTGGCTGGAAGAATATTTGGCCGACTATCCGCACGCATACGTGCTCATTTCTCACGACCGCTACTTCCTGGATGTGACCGTAAAAAAGATCGCGGAGATTTGGAATAAGCGTGTCTTCTTCTACACAGGCAACTATGACAAATTCCTGATGCAAAAAGACGAGCGCCGCACGCAGCTTGTCTCCGCCTACAAGAACCAACGCGAGAAGATCGAGCAACTCGAGGCCTTCATCAACCGCTTCCGCTATCAGGCTACAAAAGCCAAGCAAGTTCAGTCCCGCATTAAAGAACTCGAAAAGATCGAGCGCATTGAGATCCCACCCGAAGAAAAGACCATCCACTTCACTTTTCCGCAGCCCAAGCCTAGCGGACGTCTGGTAGCCGAATGCGCCGGAATGGCCAAGAGCTACGGCGCAAAAGAAGTCTTCCGCAATGTCGATTTCGTGATCGAGCGCGGAGAACGCATTGCCCTGGTTGGCGTGAACGGTGCCGGTAAATCGACGCTTATAAAGCTCCTCGCCGGAACCGAGCTCCTCAGCTCAGGCACTTACAAGCTGGGACACAACGTTGACGCCGATTACTTCGCGCAAGACCAGTACAAAGAACTCGACCCGCAAGCGCGCGTGCTCGATGATCTCGGCGAAGTAGCTCCTCTCGCGTCGCAGACTGACTTGCGCAGTCTGCTCGGATGCTTCTTGTTTTCTGACGACGACGTCTTCAAGCCCATCGGCGTGCTCAGCGGCGGCGAGCGTAACCGTTACGCACTAGCGCGAATGCTTTTCCGGCCCTCAAACTTCCTCCTACTCGACGAACCGACCAACCACCTCGACATGCGCGCCAAAGACGTTCTACTCGACGCATTGCAGAAATTCACGGGCACGGTCGTCTTTGTCTCGCACGACCGCTACTTTATTGACAAGCTAGCCACACGCGTCTTCGAAGTGGGCGATGGCAAAGTCGAGATCTTCCCAGGAAATTACGAGGATTACCTGTGGCGCAAGCAGGGCGGAAGTCAGACAATCGCTGAAACCGCGACGGCGGCCAAGCCGGCAACCAATGGCGCGTCACCTGGCTCATCCACCGAGCCACTACTCGTGATTGAAAGCGAACCCAAACAGAAGCGCCTCAATCCCATCAAGCTCAAGCAGATGAAAGAGCGCTGTTCTGAGATCGAGGAAGAGATCGCGCGCCTGGAGGCCGGTATCGCCGATTGCGAAAATGCGTTGACAACCTTCGTCAATGCGGCAGAGACTGCAAGGCGCACCGGCGAACTGAAATCCCATAAAGACAGCCTGCAAGAGTTGATGCAAGAGTGGGAAGAGGTCTCCGCCGCCATTGAAGGCCAATGAAAAAACTTTTCATCGCATTGCTATTCACCGTCGCGGCGTTCGCGCAGTCCAAGACCCAGATCGTGATGCTGGGTACGGGCAACCCGAACCCTGACCCTGACCATTCCGGCCCCGCCACTGCCATCATTGTCAACGGTTCGTCTTATCTGATCGACAGCGGCACGGGCGTGGTGAGGCGCGCTGCCGCCGCCGCAGAGAAATACAAGATGCCGGCGCTCGAAGCGCAGAACCTGAAGATCGTCTTCCTCACCCATCTGCATTCTGACCACACGCTGGGCTTGCCCGACTTGATCCTCACCCCTTGGGTGATGGGACGCGAGGAGTCTCTGAAGATTTACGGTCCGCGCGGCACCAAATCCATGGCAGACCACATCGAAGCGGCCTATGCTGAGGACATCCGTATCCGCACCAGCGGCGGCCAGCCGCATAAAGCCACTGGATACGGCGTTGAAGTCCATGAGCTCGCAACCACCGCTAGTGACCGGCCTATATATAAGGACGCGAACGTCACCGTCACCGCATTTCCGGTCAAGCATGGAAGCTGGAACACGCCCGGTGACATCCGCTCCTTCGGCTACATTTTTCAAACCGCCGACCGCAAGATCGTGCTCTCCGGCGACACCTCGCCCACTGACGCGGTGGTGAAAGCCTGCAATGGATGCGACGTTTTGATCCACGAAGCCTATTCACAGGCAGGCTTCGACAAGCGAACTCCTGATTGGAAGGCTTATCATTCGCGCTACCACACTTCCGCGCCAGAGTTGGCAAAGATCGCGAACGAGGCAAAGCCGGGCCTTCTGGTCCTGTATCACCAGATGCCGATGGGCCAGCAACTTGAAATAGAAAAACTATATTCGGGCAAAGTCGTCTCCGCGAAAGATCTCGACCTGTATTGAGAGCAATAATATGAACACAGCGAAGAAAACGATTCTTGTTTTGCTGGCGGCATGCCTCTTCTGCCCGGCGCAAGACACCAACAGCAAAATTTCTGATGAGCAGAATGTCCGCGACGCGGTTGAAAGAATGACTACCGCGTGGGGCAACAACGATGCCGAGACGCTTGATAAGCTTTGGAGTGACGACTACACCTTCACCAATCCATCTGGCATCTTCCTCACCAAAGCGAAGCGTTTAAGCATGATGCGGTCGGGTAGAGTGAAGGTTGAGACCTATGCGGTCGATCAAGAAAACGTACGCATCTACGGTGACACGGCCGTCGTCACGTACCGCTCTACCGTGAAACGACAAGCCGAAGGGCGAGAGATAGGCAGCGAGCAACACCGTGTCCTCACGGTCTTGGTCAAGCAAAACGGGGTCTGGCGAGCAATCGCCCAACAGTCAACGCCGGTCCTTGCCGGCTTGAAACGCCCATCGGATACGAATACCGATAAATAGGAGGCGACTTGAGAAAATCTTCGCATCGGTCGCTGTTTGCAATTTGGTTTTTGCTCATGCTGACGGCGGCATCGTCCGCGCAATCCAAAGATTTCGCCCTCAAGTCCGGCGACCGCGTAGTCTTCTTTGGCGACAGCATCACCGAGCAGCGCCTCTACACTTCGTATGTGCAGCAATTCGTCATCAGCAGATATCCCGACCTCAACGTCACGTTCATTAATTCCGGATGGACCGGAGACACCGTCAACGGAAACCCGTGTGTCCCTTGCGCGGGCGTAGGCGCTCTTGCGCGTATCGAACGCGATGTCGTCTCCTACAAGCCCAGCGTTGTCACTCTGCTGTTCGGCATGAATGACGGGCTCTACAAGGACTTCGATCCGGATCTGCTGAAGACTTACACAGACGGTCTTTCGCAGATCATCGCCATCATCAAGCGTGAGACTCACGCGCGCATCTACGTGATGACGCCCACGGTTTATGACGCGCAAATGAAGACCACGTGGTCGCACACTGACAATTACAACACCGTGCTTGACCGCTACAGCGAGGCCGCGAAAGAGGTCGCGCGGCGCGAAGGGCTGCCCGTGATCGACCTGCACACGGCAACTACAGCCGCGCTCACCAATGCCCGCAAGATAGATAAGTCATACACGTTCTTCGGGCAAGGCGACGGCGTTCATCCCAAGCCGGAGGGCCACGCCGTGATGGCGGCCGAGGTCATCAATGCCTGGGGCGGACACGGATTCAATACTGGTTTTACTGACCAAATATGGGTGCCCACCCGTGAACATCGTTTTGAAGTCAATGCACCTCTACCGTGGTTGGGATTCAAACTCTCAGACACGATCCTGACCGCCGATCCGCTGCTGGCCCATCTCGCCAGCGACACATTCACGCTCGGCAGTGTTCCCGTCGGGCACTATTCCGTCACTGTGGATGGCAGCACCGCCGGCACGTTCACGGCCGATCAAATCATGAAAAGTGGTATTCCTCTCAACGCCTCGGAACCCGCGATGAAAGAATCTCTAGCGCTCGCAAAAGCCGTCCGCGACAAAGAAGATCTCGAATATTTGCGATGGCGCACCCTGGCAAAATTCGCTGACCTCAGATCCAAGGCCGCTGCTCAGGCGGAAGTGCAGAAGATGACAGAGGAACAGTTTGCCCTCGCCCGTGAAAAAGCGGGGCCGCATAAGTACGTGATTGTTCTTACGAGTCAGGAGATGACGAAATGATCTCCCGCCCCCCGGTCTACATTGCTACCTTGTCTGCCCTGTCATTGTTTTCATCCATGTCCTTCGCGCAAGATGCTCCGAAGGCTGAAACTCAGCCACTGATCAAGGCCCGCACACTCTATCGCACCGGCAAACTAGACGAAGCACTGGCCGCATATCAAGCCATCATTGCCCGCGATCCGAAGTCTGGGGACGCGTATGCAGGCGAGGCGCGTGTACTTCTCAAGAAGGAAAAGATCACCGATGCTGAAGCCGCGGCGCGTAAAGGCGTCGAAATGGATCCAAAGTCAGACGACGCACATGTCGCCCTGGGTGAGGTCGATTTCCGTAAGGCCTTTATCGCCGAAGCGCAACAGGAGTTCGTGGAAGGCTTGAAGATCAATGACCGGAACGCGCGGGCGTTGCTCGGGCGCGCCAGGATCTTTCGATCGATCTCTCTCTACAAACATGCTCATGATTTTATAGTTCTCGCCCATCAATATGACCCCACAGATCCTGAGATCCAGCGCTTCTGGCTTTCAACGTTAAGTTCCACACAAGAGATCTCAGAGTTAGAACGCTATCTCTCCGGCGTCCACAATGATGATGGAGATGAACTGGGCCACATGATGTCTTACCTTTCGCTGCTGAAAGAGCGCAGTAAAGAACCGCAGAAGCGCTGCAGACTCGTTACGCATCCAGAACAGGCGAATATGCCCATTGAGAAGTTCATGGATGGACCGAACCGTTACTTCGGCATCGGATTGAAAGTCATGGTAAATGATCGCAAGACTAATCTCCAGTTGGATACCGGCGCGAGCGGCATACTGCTTTCGCCAAAATTCGCCGAAAAGGCCGGCATCACGCCGATGGTCCACGCGAAAATAGGCGGCATTGGTGATAAAGGACTCATGGACAGTTACGTGGGAATGGCAGATTCCATCAAGATCGGCGATCTTGAGTTCCAGAACTGCATGGTAGAGGTCTCAGAGAAGAAGACCGCTCTTGATTCCAACGGCTTGATCGGCGCGGATATGTTCGACAGGTATCTGGTCACGCTCGATATTCCAAATTCAAAGATGCAGCTGACCCCGCTGCCGAAGCGCCCTGAAGCGCCCGCAGCTTCTCCCAAGCCTGCCGAACCGGAGATACTGGAGTCCGATTCGATCACCAATGATTCCAGCCCCCAGGATCGCTACGTCGCGCCTTCAATGGCGAAGTTCAGCCAGGTCTTTCGCTTCGGGCATATGTTGCTGATCCCAACGTCGGTCGGGACCAGCACCCCGAGGCTCTTCCTGATCGACACCGGTGCCACCAGCAATCTGATATCGCCACAAGCCGCCCGCGAAGTCACAAAAGTGAATGGCGATAACTACACGCGTGTGACTGGCGTGAGCGGCAATGTGAAGCAGGTCTTTCGCGCAGACAAAGCGGAACTTCGCTTTTCGCACTACGCCCAACAGAACCAAGACATTCTCGCGTTTGATCTTTCATCTATAAGCAAGCACACCGGCACTGAGGTCTCAGGCGTTCTCGGGTTTACGCTGCTGCAGATGATGAAAATGACCATCGATTACAGAGATGGCCTCGTAGATTTCCAATACTCAGCTCCAACGGTGCGCCGATGAATATGATCCGAAATATTTCTTTCTTTCTTACATACGCTATAGTGCAGGCTTCATTCGCGATCGCCCAGGTATCTAACGATCCGGCCGTCAGCTTCAAGATCAAGCCGCTGCATCCGGTGGCCGAGCTGCGAGCGGAAGCTCTGAAGGATTCACCGCCGCAAGAGACCGGCGACTTTCTGCCCAGCGATCTCGTGGAACTCACCAAGCTGGATCCGACGATCAAGACAGAGATCCGTTACGCAACCACTAACAACTTCATGGGAACACCGATGTACACCGAAGCGCGCGCATTTCTGCAGCGTCCGGCGGCGGAAGCGGTTGTGCGAGCCAACAAGAAGCTGCATGAACTTGGCTACGGATTGCTGATCCATGACGGATATCGCCCGTGGTACGTGACCAAAATGTTCTGGGACGCGACGCCTCCCGAAGACCACATCTTTGTCGCCAATCCCGCGGAAGGTTCCAAACACAACCGCGGATGCGCGGTTGATCTCACGATGTATGACCTCAAGACCGGCAAAGCGGTTTCCATGCCCAGCGGATACGACGAAATGTCGCCCCGCGCCTACTCGGACTACGCGGGCGGAACGCCGGAAGAGAACCAGCACCGCGCTATCTTGAAAAAAGCCATGGAAGACGAAGGCTTCCACCAGATTCCCAAAGAGTGGTGGCACTTCGATTACAAGGATTGGAAGCGCTACCGCATCGGAAACGTCGATTTCAAAGACATTAAATAAGCCGTCAGCACTCAGCGGTCAGCATTCAGTCGTCCATAGCGATGCTCAGAATTCAAGTTCAGAACTCAACTGTCGGCATTTACAGTCAGCGCGCAGTTTGTCTCCTGAGACTGCTTTTGGGCGAAGGATCATTATCTCTCTGCAATCAATATGCGCGATCCAGCCTAACTACTGACTACTCCACCTCCACTCCCTTCCAAAACGCCACGCGCCCCTTGATCTCATCCGCCGCAGGCTTCGGATCCGGGTAATACCACGCGGCGTTAGCGTTCGTCTGGCCATTTACCACCACGTTGTAGTAATGCGCCGTCCCTTTCCACGGACAAATGCTCGTGTGCGTGCTGTCTGTAAAGTGCTGGCGCTTGATGGCGTCGGCAGGGAAGTACTGATTGCCTTCGAGCGAGACGCAGTTGTTGCTTTCTGCGATTGTGGCGCCATTCCAAGTTGCTCTTGCCATTACCGTCCTCCTAAGACTCGCCGGTCCCAACAACTAATAACTAACAACTGACTACTAACGACTAACTTCCGACTAATCGCTCATACGCCATCCTGATCAACGTTCTCTGCGAGAACGGCAGATATAACAGAGCGGCGCTTGCGGCCAATGCCAAGCCAGCGCCTATCGTATACACCATTAAGAACGGCGAAAGCGCCCAAAGGAAATCTGCAAGCAGAAGCGCCGGCCACATGCGGCGGAACTTCACGCCTAGTCCTTTGTAGTCGAATGAGACCGACGACAACAGGTAGAGCCGCGTCGGGATTCCCAGTACCGCCGTCAACACCACTACCACAAAAATGAATCTTGCCGACCCCGCGGAATACGTCTCTAGCACGCGGTGTATGCGTTCGATCTTGAATAGCGCCGCAACATAGAAGATCAGATACATGATCTGAACCAAACCGAAGATCAAACGAATGGTGCCGCGCGCCGCCTTTGGAAGTTGATTAACGTCAGGGCCCCGTGGCGGCTCCTCAGTCTTGTTCTGGACACCGGGCGCTGGCGAAGTTACCCCGGGGTTTTCAGGCGCTCGTCCCGTACTCGCTGCTACGCCTTCGACGATCGCGATAAAACGGTAACCCCGCTTGGGCACCGTCTCTACATAATG
>JAICWB010000245.1 GCA_025935035.1 Terriglobales bacterium | reverse complement strand
TGAGTGGAAGAACGACCTGCGCAGCAAGATCAATCCCATCCGCGACGGCTTCAGTATCGTGTGGGACATGGTGCGCATCCGCTGGTATTCCATCACCGGGCAATACTCACACGTTCGCAGAGACGCAGCGCCGGTTGCGCAGAAGAGCTAAAAATGATTTAAAGCTTAAGAAGCGGCGGCGCGCCGTAGCAGCGTTTGCGACCGCGGTTGCGCCTTGGGCAGCACTTGTATCCCGTTCACCTGGTCATAAGTGAGCGTCTGCGATTCTGAGCACGGTCCGCAGAGCCAGAAATGTTCCACGCGTCGCAAAGATTTGTGCTGATCGATCGGGATCGCGGCAAGCGGCCGGGTCATCTCCACCTGAAAAACCTTTCCATCACGCAAATAATGGAGCGGCGTATCGCACGTGGGATTAGCACACTTAGACAGCATACTGACCTACCTTGGATTTGAATAAGGGGCCCGATCTTGCATGAAGTGCTCCCTTATCTGATGCAGATTTTGACGTAATTCGCCTGTGGAAATCAAATGCGAAAATGCGCCTGGATAGGATTTCAGCAACCCTGACAAATTTTGTCTAAGGTACGGTGCGACGCAATGGAGTCAGTCTACGCGCGCCAGATGCATCCCGAACCAACCGCGCTCGTCTGTCCAGGTCCGCTCCAGCAAGAACCCACCATTGCCGAGAACATCGCGCAGCATTTCATCCGTAAATTTGTAGCTATTCTCGGTATGAATGGTCTCGCCTTCGTCAAAATGGATAGCGATATCCAGGTCAGCGATACGGATAACCTGTTCGAACTTCGATTCCAGATGCATCTCCATGCGGGAGTGGTCTTCATTCCAGATAGCTTTGTGGGCGAAGACGCTGAGATCGAAGTCCGCGCCAAGCTCGCGATTGATACGGGTAAGGATATTCAGGTTGAATCGAGCCGTCACACCTTGCGCGTCGTTATAGGCAGCCAGCAGGGCGGTAACCGGTTTAGTGGCACTCGGAGCCATATCAGCGCCCAGCAGAAGCGCATCCCCTGGTGAAAGCGACCGGCGTATCTTGGCCAGCAATTCACCAGCTTCGCTCGGTTCGTAGTTGCCGATGCTGGAGCCGATATAAAGCACCAGCTTACGTCCCGCTAAGCGGCTCATTTGTGAGAGACCAGCAGAATAATCGCCGATCAACGGACGTACTTGCAGAGCAGGGAAGCGCGCTTCGAGCGCCTCTTCCGCCACGCGCAGCGCCGACCCCGAAACATCAATGGGATAAAAGACCGCCTGCATCTGCCGCTTAAGCAATGCATCAATCAGCACTTCGGTCTTCGTTGCAGTCCCCGCGCCCAGTTCGATCAGTGTCAGCGGTGTGCCCGCATTGCGCATCATCTCACTGGCGTTATGTTCCAGAATGCCGCGTTCTGTTCGAGTGAGGTAGTATTCCGGCAGCCCGGTGATCTGTTCAAACAGCCGAGAACCCGCGTCGTCATAAAAGAGCCGCGGCGGCAGGGTCTTCGGCGACGCGGTGAGGCCCAGCAATACGTCTTCGGCAACTGTAGCGCCGACCGCGCGAGCGTTAGCTTCCGGTTGCTTGAGGGGCAGTGGATTCATTCTAAGTCTTTCTTACTGCCTGTTTAGACGACATCCTTAGCCAGTCGGATTCCTGAAAATTGCCACCTGGCGCCGGCCGGAAAGAAGTTTCGATACGTCGGCCGGATATGCGACTGCGGCGTGGCGCATGAGCCACCGCGCAACACATATTGGTTGCACATGAACTTACCGTTGTACTCGCCCAGTGCGCCGCCAGCCGGTTTGTAGCCGGGATAAGGCTCATAGGAACTCCGAGTCCACTCCCAGCAGTCTCCGAACATCTGTTGCAGCACGGTGTCAGCGTCACGTCCCTCATGAGATGCCGATTGTGGATGGTAGTTCCCACTTTCCAGAAAGTTTCCTTCAAGCGGCTGCCGCTGAAAGGGTTTGGCCGCGGCCACTTCCCACTCTGCCTCGCTAGGCAAACGATCGCCAGCCCAACGCGCGAAAGCGTCTGCTTCAAAATAGCTCACGTGGCAAACCGGCTCATCCAACCCCACCGGACGCATGCCCTGCGCGGTGTAGTTCATCCAAACATCGTCTTTGTCATTCCGCTCCCAATACAGCGGAGCGCGCCAGTTGTTCGTGCGGACCGTGTCCCAACCCTCGCTCAGCCAAAGCTCTGGGCGTCGATAGCCGCCATCTAGGATGAATTGCATGTATTCGGCATTGGTGATCAGCCGCGATGCCAGCTTGAAATCATCCACGTAAACCTTGTGCCGCGGGGTCTCGTTGTCGAATGCGAACCCATCGCCTTCATGTCCGATGAGAAATACGCCCTCGCCATATTCCAACCATTGCGGCCGCGACGGCGGCTGGCCGTTCTCTGACACGGCACTCTCGTCATACGCGGGGCGCAACGGGTTCGACCAAAGCCCATGCTTGATGTCCGTGACGATGAGTTCCTGATGCTGCTGCTCGTGATTCAGCCCTAACGTGATGACATCCGCTAATCCGTTCGGCAGGTCGTTCCGCAAAAGCTCCTGCACATACTGATCAACGTGTTCGCGATAGGCGTACACGTCGTCCATCGAAGGACGCGAAAACACGCCGCGCATATCGCGCTGAGGCCGGTCGCCCACGGCGTTGTAATAAGAATTGAAAAAATTGCGGTATTCCGGATCAAGCAACTTGTATCCCTGCAGATGCGGCGTGAGGACGAACGTTTCCCAAAACCATGTCGTGTGCGCCAGATGCCACTTCGTAGGGCTGGCGTCCGGCATGGATTGCACCATGCAATCTTCGGCTGAGAGGCCGACTGCGAGCGACTCTGTCATCTCGCGCACCGCGCGGAACTGCGCAGCCAAGCCAGATTCAGTTTCGACGAATGCCGATTGGGACTTGGGCTTCATACGTTATCGGCCGCGGTCGGGCGGCAGGGAATAATTCTACGCCTAGGAAGTTTGAAGGATGTGAAACGTGGTTGGGCCTGTAGGACTCGAACCTACAACTTGAGGCGGTTAGGCGGCGTGAGCGAAGCGGGAGCCGACTGCCGAAATCCCGAACGCAGTGAGGGAACCTCGTGACACGGGAAACGTGGTGGGGCCTGTAGGACTCGAACCTACAACCAAGCGATTATGAGCCGCTTGCTCTAACCATTGAGCTAAGGCCCCTCGGCTCTTATCCTAAACTATTCGACTAGTTCTTTACCTGCAGCAACGCGTATCCGCTGGCGATAAAAACCACGCCCGCTACAAGATTAAAAACGTTTCCCCAGGACATGCCCGGCTCAAGCGCGCAATCTTTGGGATCTTCCGGATTCACGAATAGCTGAACGCTAGCCCCTTCGGGATAAGGCTGCAGGATCTTTTCACAACCGGCGCGGGTACCGCGTCCGATCGTCCCATAACGGATCTGCGAGCCTTTCAGGTCCTCCCCGTTGAACTGGTATTCGTACTCCACGATCGGCATCATGGACTTGGCGTTTTGGCGGTCCGTGGTCACTTGCACATATGACCGCCGGATGGTGCACATCGTAGGTGGCCAACTGCGGCTGGCATGTCCTTTAATGGCGTTGCGGATGGAATAAAACACCATGAACACGCCAGGGATGATGAACAGAAACGCCCAGAGATGGAAGAAGAGCAGCGCCATCGTACTCGTCGGACCTCGGTTGGCGGCGGTCAGCCAAAACGGTCTCAACGAAAACCGATGACCGATGACCGACAACTCACCTCGTGCGCTATACTACTCGCCCTTTATGTCGATTTCCGCAGCAAAACGTCATGAACTCATCGCCGCCGCACGCGAGGCGCAGAAACACGCCTACGCGCCCTATTCCACGTTCTACGTAGGCGCGGCCATACTCACCGCCGAGGGCAAGACTTTCACCGGGTGCAACGTAGAGAACGCCTCCTACGGCCTGACCATCTGCGCCGAGCGCAACGCCATCTTCGCCGCCGTCGCCGCGGCCAACGTGCAGCCGCAGGGAAAGATCAAACTGCAAGCCGTCGCGGTAGTCAACGCACAAAATGTTCCATGCTCACCCTGCGGCGCTTGCCGCCAAGTCATCGCCGAATTTGGCGGCGACGCCGTTGTCTATTACCAGGGCGAGAACGGCATTAAGGAAGCGACGGTAAAAGAGTTGCTGCCGGACGGATTCATTCTTTGATTTGCAATTGCCAAAATTTGTAATTTGTAATTGAAAACCGCACGAACAGCCTTTCAATTTTGGCAATTACCAATTACAAATTACAAATCACAAATGCTGAGACCCGTAGACCTCATTCGCAAGAAACGCGACGGCGGCGAATACTCCACCGACGAAATACTCTCGCTCGTCAACGGATACACCGCCGGAACCATCCCCGATTACCAGATGTCCGCATGGCTGATGGCCGTGTTGCTCAAGGGCATGACGCGCATGGAGATCGCTGCGCTCACGCAGGCCATGCTGAACTCCGGTG
>JAICWB010000007.1 GCA_025935035.1 Terriglobales bacterium | reverse complement strand
TTGCCGCGCGGTATCGCTGACCTGGTGGACAAAGTCCGCAACAACGCGTGGGGCTCCTTCACGCTTCCGGCGATGGTTTTGCTGCTGGCCATCATGCTCGCGGTCGTGGCGTTCATCGTTTACGTGGAGCGCAGCGAGCGACGCATCCCGGTGCAGTATGCAAAGCGCATGATGGGACGCAAAGTCGTGGGCGGCGGTTCGACGTTCATGCCGTTGCGCGTGAATTCCGGCGGCGTTATGCCGGTGATCTTCGCGTCGTCGATCCTGACGTTCCCGCAATTCCTGGGCACGTATCTGAAGGACAACCGATACTTCAAACCCGTGGTGGACGGGATGCAGTGGGGCGAGCCGCTCTACACGTTGCTGTATTGCGTGGGCATCGTGTTCTTCGCTTACTTCTACGTGTCGATCGTGTTCAACCCGCGCGAAGTCGCGGACAACATGCGCAAATACGGCGGGTTCGTTCCCGGTATCCGTCCGGGTGAGCGCACTTCGAATTTCATCAATGAGATCCTGACGCGTATCACTCTCGTCGGCGCACTGTACTTGGTCCTGATCTCGCTGATTCCGCAGTGGATGATCGCAGGTGTTCGCCTCAACCACTTGTGGGGACCGATAGGACGCTTCTTTGAAGCCATGCCGGCATGGGTGACGAACGGCCTGGGTGTGACGTTCTACTTCGGCGGTACATCGCTCCTCATCGTCGTGGGTGTGGCGATGGACACGGCGAACCAAGTCGAGTCGCAATTGATCATGCGCCACTATGAAGGATTCACTCCGAAGAGCGGACGTGTCCGCGGGAGAAAGTGGTAGCAATGGGTTCAGCGGGAGCATCGCCGCAGACCGCAGTCGTGGGCGCCGTGATCTTTCTGGGCGCGCCAGGGGCGGGCAAAGGCACGCAAGCCAAGAGGATGGTGGAACGCTACGGCATTCCGCAGATCTCTACGGGCGACATCCTGCGCGAACATGTGACCCGCGAGACTGCCTTGGGCATGCAGGCGAAAGCCATCATGGACCGCGGCGAGCTGGTGTCTGACAAAATCGTTTGTGACATGGTGGCCAGCCGGCTTTCAAACCCGGACTGCGAACGCGGGTTCATTTTGGACGGCTTTCCGCGTACGGTGGACCAGGCTACCTGGCTGGATGGACTCTTGGCCCAGAAGTCCTACGAGGGCAAGCAGTTAGCGCCGGTTGTGGTGGAATTTCAGGTCAGCTATAATAAGTTGATGCAACGTCTTACCGGGCGGCGTACGTGTCCGGATGACGGCTCGATCTACAACGTGCATTCCCAGCCTCCGCGTGTCGCTGACACCTGTGACCTCTGTGGTGCCAAGTTGTTCACTCGCAAAGACGATTCGGACGAAGCAATCTCCGTGCGTCTGAAAAGCTACGAGCAGCAGACAGCCCCTCTAGCGGATTACTACCGCAAGAAGGGCAGCTTGCATGTCATCAACGGCGAGCAGGATGCAAATGCGATCACGCAAGCGGTGATCAAGACGATCGAAAAGCGGTAACGGGTAAGGAACACAACGAAATTGGCAGTCGTTTGCAAATCGAGTAATGAGATCGAGAAGATGCGCAAGAGCGGGCGCATTCTGCGGCAAGTACTCAATGCCGTGAAAGCGGTGGTCGCTCCTGGGGTCAGCACCATGGACCTGGAACGCGTAGCGGAGAAGAAGATCCGCGACCTCGGCGCGAAGCCGGCGTTCAAGGGTTATTACGATTATCCGTGTGTGTTATGCACTTCGGTGAATGAGCAGATTGTGCATGGCATCCCGTCAGAAAAGCGGGTTCTGAAGTCGGGCGATATCGTATCGATCGATTGCGGAGTGGTGCTCGACGGATTTTACAGCGACGCTGCGATAACCGTTCCGGTGGGAGACGTTGCGCCGGAAGTCGAGAAGCTGTTGAAGGTGACGGAAGATTCTCTGAAACAGGCCATCGAGCAGATGGTGATCGGCAACACTGTGGGCGACATCGGCGCAACGGTGCAGAAGCTGGTAGAGAAGAATGGCTTCAGCGTTGTGAGAGATTTCGTAGGGCACGGTATCGGGACGCGGCTGCACGAAGATCCGCAGGTCCCGAATTACGGCACGAACGGTTATGGCACGAAGCTGAAAGAAGGCATGGTGCTGGCCATCGAGCCGATGGTGAACGTAGGCAAGCCGGGCGCACGAGTGCTGGACGATAAGTGGACGGCGGTGACGGAAGATGGAAGCTTCAGCGCACACTTTGAGCACTGCATCGCGATCACGAAAGACGGGCCGGTTGTGCTTACAGCGGAATAGGTTTTAGCAAGAAAGTTTCTAGTTTCTCGTTTCTAGTTTCTAGAAAAAGCGAAACGGACGGCGAGAACAGTTCGAGCGGCGCGAGTGGATGCACCTCGAATCTAGAAACAAGAAACTAGGAACTAGAAACTGCTTTTCGGAGATTGATTGAGCAAAGAAGACGCGATTGAAGTGATGGCAACGGTGATCGAGCCGCTGCCGAATGCCATGTTCAAGGTTGAACTGGAAGGCAAGCAGCAGGTGCTGGCGCATGTATCCGGCAGGATGCGCAAGAACTTCATCCGTATTCTGGCGGGAGACAAAGTGGCGGTGGAGCTTTCACCCTACGACCTCACTCGCGGACGTATCGTATATCGCTACAAGTAAGGTTTGAGATTTTGATTTTTCGGGTAACCGGAAACGAGAAACGGGAAACGGCTTTATGAAAGTAAGAGCATCAGTAAAGAAGATCTGTGACAAGTGCAAGGTCATCAACCGCAAAGGTGTGGTGCGTGTGATCTGCGAGAACGCGAAACACAAACAGAGGCAGGGATAAAACATGGCACGTATTGCAGGCGTCGATCTACCGCGCCAGAAACATATTGATATCGCGCTGACCTATATCTATGGGATCGGCAACCCGCGCGCCAAGAAGATCCTGGCCGCTGCCAACGTTGAAGCCCAGCGCAAGGTGCAGGACCTGACCGAAGACGAGGTCAACCGCATCCGCCAGGTGATCGAGAACGAAGGCAATGTGGAAGGCGACCTGCGCAAGGACGTTTCCATGCACATCAAGCGGCTGATCGAGATCGGTTCGTATCGCGGCTTCCGCCATCGCCGCAGCTTGCCTGTCCGCGGACAGCGCACGCACACCAATGCGCGTACCCGTAAAGGTCCGCGTAAGGGCACGGTGGCGAACAAGAAGAAGGCAGCGGCGAAGACGTAGTCAGCAGCTAGCACCTAGCAGCGAGCATCAAGTGGCTAACAGCTGGGTCAGAGGCGAACAGCGACAGAGTAAGAATCGAAAAAGCTTTAGGAATAAGGAAACGAAATGGCTAAGGCAGCGGCAGGAGCCGGCGCAGCGTCGGCGGAGAAAAAAGGCAAGCGCGGTGGCAAGCAGTTCAAGAAGAAGGAACGCAAGAATGTTCCATTCGGCATCGTGCACATCCAGGCGTCTTTCAACAACACCATCGTGACCATTGCGGACACGCAAGGCAACACGGTGAGCTGGAAGAGCTCTGGTTCGCTCGGCTTCCGCGGTTCGCGTAAAGGCACGCCGTTCGCGGCGCAGCAAGCGGCGCAAAACGCTGCCAGCATGGCGCGTGACCACGGCATGCGCGCGGTGGAAGTGCGCGTCAGCGGCCCGGGATCGGGTCGCGAGTCAGCGATCCGCGCGTTGGCTGCAGCGGGACTCGACGTGAAGTCGATCCGCGACGTTACGCCGATGCCGCATAACGGCTGCCGTCCGCCGAAGCGCCGTCGCGTCTAAGTTTAGAAATGGGATCGCAACACGGACCGGGACGAAGCGTAGCCAATCGCGTAAACCGGTCGACATCTGAAATAGGAGAAAAGTAAATGGCACGTTATACCGGAGCAGTCTGTCGCCTTTGCCGCCGCGAGGGCATGAAGTTGTTCTTGAAGGGCGCAAAGTGTTTTAGCGAGAAGTGCCCCGTCGAAAAGCGCAACTTCGCGCCCGGCCAGCATGGCAAGGACCGGAAAGCGAAGATCGTAGGCTACGGCCTGCAACTGCGCGAGAAACAGAAGACCAAGCGCATCTACTTCACGCTGGAAAAACAATTCCGCAACTACTTTGAAAAAGCCGCGCGCGCCCAAGGCGTGACCGGCGACATCCTGCTGCAACAGTTGGAGCGTCGTTTAGACAACGTCGCCTACCGGATGGGCATTGCGACGTCGCGTCGCCAAGCACGTCAGCTGGTCCGCCACGGACACGTGCTGGTCAACGGCAAGAAGGTGAACATCCCTTCGTATCAAGTGAACGCTGGTGATGAGATCAGCGTGCGCGAGAAGAGTTTGAAACTGACGGTCATCGAAGGAGCCGTGGATTTTGCCAGCCACCAGACGGCGCCGAACTGGCTCGCTATTGACCGCGAGAAGCGCAGCGTGAAGGTGAACAGCCTGCCGAAGCGCGAAGACATCAACTTGCCGGTCAACGAACAGCTGATCGTCGAATTGTATTCGAAGTAAAAAACTAAACCCTGAAAAGGAAACAAACCGCGCGACCACTCGCAAAATGCTTCGCGGCGGCGCGCATAGCACACAAGGAGAAACGGAATGCTTTGGAAAGGTTTTCAGAAACCCAAGCGGCTTGCCGCAGACACTGAGACACTCACCGCGACCTACGGGCGCTTTTACGCGCAACCGTTCGAACGCGGATTCGGCACCACCATCGGCAATGCGCTTCGCCGCGTATTGCTCTCTTCGATCGAAGGCGCGGCCGTAACAGCTGTGCGCATCGAGGGCGTGATGCATGAGTTCCAGTCCATCCCCGGCGTCGTAGAAGATGCCACTGACATCATCCTCAACCTCAAGCAGGTGCCGTTCAAGCTGAACGGTGACGGGCCGAAGGCCATTTACCTGAAGACCGACAAGCCGGGCGTGATCACCAGCAGCATGATCGAAGCCGACGGCGACGTCGAGATCCTCGATAAAGACGTGTACATCGCCACGGTGAGCGAGGGCGGCAAGATCGACATGGAGATGCGCCTGAAGCGCGGCCGTGGCTACGTTGCTGCCGACAAGAACTTTGAGGAAGACCTGGGACTGGGTTTTATTCCGATCGATTCCGTTCACTCCCCGGTGCGCAAGTGCAACTACAGCGTGGAAGCTGCCCGCTTGGGACAGATCACGGACTATGACAAGTTGACGCTTGAGGTCTGGACGAACGGCGCAGTGAGCCCGGCAGATTCGATCGGCCTGGCAGCGAAGCTGGTGAAGGACCACATGAATATCTTCATCAACTTCGAAGAAGAACTCGAGTCATCGTCATCATCTGATGATAAGCCGGAGATCAAGAACGAGAACCTGAACCGTTCGGTCGAGGAGCTTGAGCTTTCTGTCCGCAGCTATAACTGCCTGAAGAATGCCAATATCCAGACCATTGGAGAACTGGTGCAGAAGTCAGAAGGCGAGATGCTGAAGACGAAGAATTTCGGGCGCAAATCACTGAATGAGATCAAAGAGATCTTGTCGCAGATGGGACTCGGGCTCGGCATGAAGATCGACGAGCACGGCAATGCGATCCCTGGCAGCGGCACATCGAATGCTCCTATCCCGGTCGGGGCCTATGGCCTTGAAGAGGATGAGGACGAAGACGAATTGTAAGATTTGCGGTGAAGCCCGCCCAATCGTCCAAACCCGGACGATTGGATGGGGCACACCGAGTTTCAAGGAAACAAGAAGTCACGTCCTTAAAAAGGACGAATGAGATCAGGAGACCTTAAAGGTCGTCCGGAAAAGAGCAAAGCAATGCGTCATCGTGTAGCAGGTTGGAAACTTGGAAGGAATACGAGCCATCGTCGCGCGTTGCTGCGCAACCTGGTCACCTCAGTCATCATGGAAGAGCGCATCGAGACGACAGTGACGAAAGCGAAGGCGATGCGTCCGCACGTAGAGAAGATGATCACGCTGGGCAAGCGCGGAGATGTTGCTGCGCGCCGTCAGGCGGGAGCGTATCTCATGACGCGCGAATCCGTTGAACGTTTGTTTGACACCGTAGCGCCGCGTTTCGGAGACCGCAACGGCGGCTACCTCCGCATCGTGCGCACCGGTTTCCGCCAGGGCGACGGCGGCGAGAAGGCTTTCATCGAGTTGCTGGGGAGCGAGAAGTTCCTGGCCAAGAAGCGCGCCAAGAGCTCAGAGGCCCGCTCCAAGAAACTGGAAGCCGCCAAGAAGCAGATGGAAGAGATGGAAAAGCAGTCTGAGGCGGAGAAGGACGACAAGTAGAGCCGCTTCAGTAAGTCCAGAAAGGCCGCAGAGATGCGGCCTTTTTTGCGTAAATCTACTTTGTATACATTGCAGTTCGTGTATACAATAGTTACAGGAGTGACGCTTATGTCTGCTACTATCTCATTTCGGGTGGATAAGGAATCTGCGAAGCAGCTAAAGGAACTCGCTGAGACTACGGACCGGACGAAGGCTTGGCACGCTGAGCAGGCGATGAAGAACTATCTTGAGATGCATCGATGGGTGATAGATCATATCGAGGCATCCATAAAACAGGCCGATGCCGGCATGTTGACCGATCACGAAGAAGTTTTTGCTCGCGTCCGGAAGCGGATCGCTAAATCCCGGAAGAAGCGCGCATGAGAATCAGATGGACTCCAAAGGCCGAGGAGGACATCGAGCTGGCTCACCAGTTCATTGCACAAGATAGTTTGAGGGCTGCGGACGAACTCGTCGATAAGCTCTATGCGGCAGCCTTGCATCTTCGCGAATTTCCAAAGCTAGGGCGGTTAGGACAGGTTAGGAACACTCGCGAACTGATTGTTTCAGGCACCCCATTCTATTTGTCTTACCGGATCGAAGAGGAGCACATTCAAATACTGGCTGTCGTTCATGGAGCGCGCCGCCGTCCACCGTCTCGTATCTAGAGGATCTTACGTTGCGCAGTCCATGCCACGATCATCAACTGCGCGAAGGTTGCACCCATCGTATCCAGTTCAACGTCAGAGAAGACGCCGGTACGGCCGGGCGTGAAGTGTTGGTGAAATTCGTCACCCCACGCCGTTAAGAAAGCGGCCAAGATCGCGAGCAGAGCCCATGTCCACTTCCAACGCTTTCGATAAGGCTGGCCGCGCCATGCGCGGAAGAACAGAGCGCTGAGCGTTCCGTAGACCGTGAAGTGAGCTGTTTTGCGAACGGTGACGTTGAGCCAGTAGAGCTGCAGGCCGGTAAAGTTAAAATGTAGTGCGCGCAGCAGCTTTTCCAGCACGGAGCCGGTATTGTCTGAGTTGAATTCGCCCGAAGAGAAACATGCGATCACACCTATCCAGATGATGGGTGGTAGCCAGTAAAAGAGCCAGTGGCGTGGCGTTGGTGCGTGAATAGTTTTTTGTGACTGGGCCAGAGTGCTACTCCAGCCTGTAGTTCGGAGCTTCGCGGGTGATGATCACGTCATGCACGTGGCTCTCACGCAAGCCCGCGCCACTGATGCGGATGAAGCGTGCCTTTTGCTGGAGCTCGGGGATCGTCTGGCATCCGACGTAGCCCATGCCGGAGCGCAGTCCGCCGACGAGTTGATGGACCATCGCCGAGAGAGTCCCACGATAGGGAACGCGGCCTTCAATACCCTCAGGCACAAGTTTCGCTAAGCGGTTCTGCGCCTTCGATTCGCCGTTCTCTTCGGTCGCCATCATTCCAGTAGATGAGTCTGCGTTCTCGCCTTGGGCGTAGCGCTCGCTGGAACCGGCGGCCATCGCAGAAAGTGAGCCCATGCCACGATAGGACTTGAAGGTGCGGCCTTGATAAAGAATGGTCTCGCCCGGGCTCTCTTCGGTACCCGCAAACAAAGAGCCCACCATGACGACGTTTGCGCCGGCGGCAAGAGCCTTGGTCACGTCGCCCGAGAACTTTATTCCGCCGTCAGCTATCACGGGGACATTTGCGTCTTTGCATGCCCGATAAGCTTCCGCGATGGCAGTGATCTGGGGCACGCCAGCACCGGTGACGATGCGTGTCGTGCAGATGGAACCTGGCCCGATGCCGACTTTGATGGCGTCCGCGCCGGCTTTACACAACTCAGCCGCGCCTTCGTTGGTGCCTACGTTGCCGGCGAGCAGGTCGATCTCAGGCAGCTTTGATTTGATGGTCTTGATGGCTTCGAGCACGCGGGAGGAATGTCCGTGTGCGCTGTCAATCGCCAGGACATCCACTTTGTGCTTTGCCAATTCTTGTGCGCGCTCCAGGAAATCGCCCGTCGCACCAATGGCACCGCCAACGCGCAACCGTCCTTGGGCGTCTTTTGCTGCGGTGGGATAACGAAGTTTTTTCTGAATGTCTTTTACCGTGATAAGTCCCTTGAGCACGTACTTGTCATCGACGACCAGAAGTTTTTCTACGCGATGCTTGTGAAGAATGGCTTCCGCTTCATTCAGCGTGGTACCGACAGGGACTGTGATGAGGTTTTCTTTCGTCATCACTTTGCTGATGGGAATGTCCGTGCGCGACTCGAAGCGGAGGTCGCGGTTAGTGAGGATGCCGACAAGTTTTTTGTTCTTGGTGATAGGCACGCCGCTTATCTTGTATTTGCGCATGACATCGAGCGCGTCAGAGATCTTATCGTCCGGCGACATGGTGACCGGATCCACGATCATGCCGCTTTCCGAGCGTTTTACCTTGTCCACTTCACTGGCTTGCTCTTCGACCGAGAGATTGCGGTGCACGATGCCGAGTCCGCCTTGCTGGGCAAGCGCGATCGCCAAACGGGATTCCGTAACCGTGTCCATGGCGGCGCTGATGATGGGAATGTTCAGCTCGATACGCTTGGAGAGGCGCGTGATGGTATTGGCTTGGCCGGGGACAACGTCAGAATATCCAGGAAGCAGAAGAACGTCGTCAAAGGTGAGCGCTTCGGGGACAGGAAAATGAATCATTTGGAATTTTAGCATTTTGCGGTCTTAAGACGCTTTCCAGTCTCTTATGCTCGGCCTTAAAAAAACGCGTAAAGAATGAGTGCTTTTGCAAAAATGCAGGTACTATAACGCAGCCCAATTGCATACATGAAGCTTTTACGAGCTGCCACCACAACTTTGTTTTGCCTTTGCGCTTGGCCTGTGTCGCTGATGGCGCAACAGCCTTTCAACACCGATGACATCGGCGTGACCGACTATCACAAGTTCCACATGGAATTTGCCAATGAGTTCGACTGGCTGCGCCAAGAGAACCTGCCTAACCTGCGGCAAAATACGGCGAACGTGAAGTTTGCCTTCGGCGCATGGCACCACGTGGAGGTGGGATTAGATGAACAGCTGCTCGCCATCAGCAATGAGCCAACAATCTTCCTTCCGAAGACTGCGTTCGGATACGGCGACGTCGATTTTTCCGTGAAGTACAACTTCGTGCAGGAAGCGAAGCAATGGTTTCGTCCGGCGATGGCCGCTAGCTTTGCCATTGAATTCCCAACGGGCGACGAGAGCAAGCAACTTGGCTCAGGCTTGCGGGATTACACGTTCAATCTTGTCCTGCAGAAATCACTGACCGAAAAATCTCAACTCCATCTGAATGGCGGCTTCGTTTTTGCCGGCAATACGCTGACGGGCGTGGTCGGCGTGCGCACACATGGAACTGTTTATACCGGAGGGGCTTCTGTGACGCGCGACTTCACAAAAAAGCTGAAACTCGGCCTGGAACTCACAGGGGCACTAACTTCAAATTTCGATCTTGGGCGCGGGCAGTTGCAGACGCAAGTCGGCGGCAATTATCAGATCGGCAAAAAGACAACCTTCGACTTCGGCTTGACCACGGGTTTTTATGCCAGCAGTCCTCGCGTCGGCCCCCAGATAGGTATATCGCACGACTTTTAATGACTGCGGTAGTCGAGCGGAACCCTCTGAATCCAAAGCGGTTGTGGGCTTATCTACATAGGCGACCTGAATTTGTAATTTCCCTAATCGGGGCGTATCATTTGTTGAGTAGTTGGTTTTTGCTTTTTTTCTTGGGCGGCGGTTTGCCTAAGACACCGGTTGTCCCACTGGGGCGTGAACGCACCGCCGGCAGTCGATGTGGGAGACGCCTCAATTCGGGCGAGAAACACCAGTGGGCGAAAGCCCACTTTTATTTTGAACTGAAGAAATGGCATTCGGTATCGAGAAAATCCGCGCGATCTGTGAACGAGTCTGCACCACATTAGGACTCGAACTGGTGGACGTGGAGTTTCGCGGTGGAGCGGGCAAGCAAGGGCGGGTGTTGCGCATCACGATCGATAAGGCGATCGGGCAGCCGGGCGCAAATGCTTCGATGAGTGACGGTTCGGCGGCCGCGAACTTGGCAGAGACATCATCGCCGACGCCGTCGCCGCAAGTAGCCACACCGCCAAAGCCAGAGACGGTGATGGGCGTGAGCCACGAAGATTGCGCGAACGTGAGCCGCGAAGTCGGGACGATATTAGACGTTGAAGAGGCGATACCAGGCGGCGAGTACATGTTGGAGGTCTCTTCGCCAGGACTCGATAGGAAGTTGCAGAAGGCGGCGGACTTTGAGCGCTTCACGGGAAGCCGCATAAAAGTCATGACGCATGATCCGGTGGGCGTGACGGAGAAGTCAAAAGGCAATCGGCATTTCGAAGGCCGGTTGGAAAAGTTTACGGACGGGCGGCTGCTCATTGATGTGAACGCCGCTAAGCCAGGCGGCAAAGGCATGAAAAAGAAGCCGGCGCAGACCCAGAGTTTAGTAGAAGTGGAATTAAAGAACGTTGAGCGGGCGAACTTAGTCCCGGAGATATAAGAAAGCAATTTTCATACAAGCAAATCATTCGGAACGGAAGTCATTATGCCGAGCGCGTTGTACCAGTTCATCGAGCAAGTAAGCCGGGAGAAGAGCATCGATCCGCAAGTCGTAGTGGGCGCGGTGGAAGACGCCATTGTTGTGGCCACGCGAAAGCACTACAAGTCGATGGAAAATCTGCAGGCCAATCTGGACAAGGAATCCGGCGCCATCACCGCATGGGCGCTGAAGAGTGTGGTTGAGGCTCCAGAGCAAGTGGAAGACCCGAACCTGCAGATCACACTGAAAGACGCACAGAAGATCGATAAAGCCGCTGAAGTGGGCGGCGAGATCCGGCTCTACAAGCAAACGGATGTGCTGGGGCGCATTGCAGCGCAACTGGCGAAACAGGTCATCTTCCAGAAGGTTCGCGAAGCCGAACGGGAGACGGTGTTCAACGAATACAGCGGACGTGTAGGCGAGATCATCAATGCCACAGTGAAGCGTATCGAAGGGCCGGACGTGATCGTGGACATTGGCAAAGCAGAAGCCAAGATGCCGCGCAAGGAACAGTCGCGCCTGGAATCGTTTGCGGTAGGCGAACGCATCCGTGTGGTATTGGTGCGCGTGGAGAAAGCTTCGAAGGGGCCTGCGGTCGTTGTCTCCCGCGCAGCGCCGGAGCTGGTGCAAAACCTGTTCCAGTCGGAAGTTCCTGAGATCTATGACGGTACGGTAGTCATCCGCGCAATCGCGCGTGAAGCGGGCGAGCGTACCAAGATCGCTGTGCTTTCTAAAGACAAGGACGTGGACTGCGTAGGCGCCTGCGTGGGCATGAAGGGCATGCGTGTGCAATCGATCATCCGCGAGTTGCGTGGCGAAAAGATCGACATCATCCAGTTCCACGAAGATGCCGTTACGTTCGCGGAAAAAGCTCTACAGCCGGCGAAAGTCAGCCGCGTCAGCGTGGTGGATGCTGCCGACAAGCACCTGGAAGTCGTGGTGGATGACACTCAGTTGTCGTTAGCGATCGGCAAGAAGGGGCAGAACGTTCGTCTCGCAGCGAAACTGCTTGGCTGGAAGATTGACATCAAGAGCGAGGAAGAAAAACGCCAGGAAGTGGAGCAGGCGATGTCTGCTCTGGTCACAAATACCAGCACTCCGCTGGAGAACGTGACCGGCCTGGGTGAAGGCCTGGTAGAGAAGCTTGCCGAGGCAGGTGTAACTACTGTTGAGTCACTGGCAGACATGACGCCTGAACAGCTGGAAGAGATTCCAGGTATCGGGCCGAAGACGATCGAGAAGATCAGCCTTGCGGTGAACGAATATTTCAGCAATCTTGAAGCTGCGGAGAATGCGGCTGCTGCGGAGACGGCTGAAACTGTTGCCGAGGCTGCCGAAGAGAACACCGAACAGGCTGCGGCTGATTCCGAGGAAGCGGCGGACATCGCGGCAGCGAGCGGAGCCGGCGATAGCGACGAGTACCAGGAAGATGTCGATAGTGGGCAGTCGCTGGAAGCGGCGGCCATCGCGGGTGTAGAGAACTCACCTGCCGCGGATGTGGCTGAAGTGCACGTTCACGGGGAAGAGCCAGAAGCGGCGCCTGAGGATATGGTGGCGCCCGAAGAACAGAAGTAGAAGGAATCGGGGCTCGGGATTTAGCCGTGCCGTAACAGATGTAGATACTGTGGGGCTTTAGCCCCGGTAAGATCCAGGAGATTGATTGTCAAAAGTTCGAATCAACGATCTAGCCAGAGAGCTGGAAGTTAAAAGCAAAGAGATCCTAGACGCGCTGCCGAAGGTTGGCGTTACGGAGAAGAAGACGCATTCTTCTTCTGTGGAAGCCGATGAAGCGGACCGTGTCCGCAAACTCTTGAAGGGCGGAAGCGCATTTTCGAGCGAAGGCCGCGCAGCAGCGAAGTCTGACGCGCCGAAGCCGAAGTTTGATTTCTCGAAGATCTCAAAACCTGGTGACGTCTTAAAGGCCATCAAGAAGCCGGAGCCTCCGGCGATCGCGAAGGCGGCACTACCTGCTGCCGCCGCCACACCTGCGAAGCCTGCCGCCATAGCGCCGAAGGCGCCAGTGGCTGCGCCGCCGGTTGAGAAACCGAAGGCTGCCCCGGTTGCGCCTCCCGCCATTGCCTCTAAGCCGCCTGCTTCAGCTGCCATCCCGGCGGATGCAGTACGCAAAGTAACTCCCCCGCCTGCTGCAAAGGTTGAAACCCCGGAACCGCCAGCGGCTAAAGTCGAGCCAGTTGCTGCGAAGCCGGCTGCACCGCCGGTTGCCGAGGAAAAACCTGTTCCGCCGGCGCCTCCGGCAATTGAGCCGAATAAGCCTATCGTTCCGGCTGCGCGACGCTTGATCGTTCCGCAGACGGGGCCGCGTCCTGTTTACAGCGCGCCGCAGCGTCCTGCATCGGCTGCGCCTCCGAGTGCGAGCGCCGGGCCACGGCCTGGCGCGGGCCAGCGCCCGAGCGGTGGTTTGCCGGTTCGTGGGCAGCCGATCTTCCAGCGTCCAAGGCCGCAAGGTCCGGGACAAGGTGCAGGTCCAGGCGGACCACGCGCTCCGTTTGTTCCGGGACAGCGCCGTCCGATGCATCCTACGCGCACTACGCCGGGAGGGCGTCCGGGTGGACCTCGTCCGATGGGCGTTGGCCCAGGATTGCCACCGCCACCGGCAGGTCGTCCCACAGGGCGTCCAGGAGCGCCGCCGCGCAGGCCAGGTCAGCGTTATGTTCCCCGCGGCATAAAAGAAGGGCCGATGAAGGGCTTTGTTCCGCCATCGCGCGGAACGCAGTTGCCCATGGAAGCGCTGCCGATCACGCGCAATATCACCATCACCGAGGGTGTGAGCGTAAAGGACCTGGCGGAAAAACTAGAACTACGCGCGAAAGACCTGATCGCGTTCCTTCTCACCAAGGGCGTGATGGCGACTGTGAACCAGACGCTCGACGAGAATCTGGCGAAAGACGTTGCGCGATTCTTCGGTGCCGAGTCCAGCGTCATCAGCTTTGAAGAGCAAGTGCAGAAAGATGTAGATGCGGCGATGGGTCCGGAGGTCATTGATACCTCTGCTGACACAGGCGCACAGCGGCCGCCGGTCGTTACCATCATGGGCCATGTTGACCATGGTAAGACTTCGCTTCTGGACGCGATCCGTGAGACGGATGTGGCCGGGGGAGAAGCGGGCGGTATCACACAGCATATCGGCGCGTATCGCGTGCGCATCGGAAAGAAAGATTCGCCGGCTTTCGGACGCGAGATCACGTTCCTGGACACACCGGGTCACGAGGCTTTCACGCGGATGCGTTCGCGCGGCGCGAAGGTCACGGACATTGTTGTCCTCGTGGTCGCAGCCGATGACGGCGTGATGCCGCAGACGCTCGAGGCTATCGACCATGCTAAAGCGGCGAAGGTCCCCTTGATCGTTGCGGTTAACAAGATCGATAAACCGGACGCGATGCCGGACCGCGTGAAGAAGCAACTTGCTGATCGCGGATTGCTGCCGGAAGATTGGGGCGGCACCACTGTATTCGTTGACGTTTCTGCTAAGCAGAAAACGAACCTCGATCTGCTGCTTGAAATGATCTGCCTGGTTGCGGACGTGCAAGGCCTTAAAGCCTCGGCGGACCGCGCGGCCACGGGCTCAGTCGTCGAAGCGAAACTTGATCGTGGACGCGGTGCGGTGGCAACAGTACTGGTGCAGAACGGAACTTTGCGAACTGGCGATACCTTCATCGTAGGCAATTCGTTCGGCAAGGTACGCGCCATGTTTGACGACCGCGGCAACGCGGTAGATGTTGCGCCGCCGTCAACGCCGGTAGAAGTGCTTGGTCTTGAAGGCATGCCAACAGCAGGCGACCAGTTCATCGTCGTCGCAGACCGCGATAAGGCCAAGACCATCTCGCAGTATCGCGAGATGCGAGCACGCGAAGTGCAGTTGGCGAAATCATCACGCGTGTCGCTTGAGGGCTTGGCCGAAAAGATCAAGTCTGGCACGAAAGAGCTGCCCATCATCCTTAAAGGTGACGTGGCTGGTTCAGTCGAAGTGCTGGCGGATTCTCTGGCGAAACTTTCAAACGACCAAGTCAACATCAAAGTATTGCACACCGGCGTGGGCGCGATCACCGAGACCGACATCCTTCTTGCTGCCGCATCGAATGCGATCGTTATCGGATTTAACGTTCGACCGGAGCGTAAGGCGCAAGAGCTGGCGGACCAAGAACAAGTCGACATCCGGCTGCACTCGATCATCTACGAATTGCAGGACGAGATCCGCAACGCGATGACCGGATTGCTTGAGCCGATCTTGAAAGAAGTCTATCTTGGCCGCGCAGACGTGAAGAACGTTTTCAAAGTCCCGAAAGCCGGCGTCATCGCCGGTTGCCAGGTGGCAGACGGACTCATCAAACGCGATACCGAAGTTCGTTTGCTGCGCGACGGTGCGGTCATCTTCACGGGAAAGATCGGGTCGCTCAAGCGCTTCAAAGACGACGCCAGCGAAGTGCGCAGCGGTATGGAGTGCGGTATCGGCATCGCTAACTTTAATGACATCAAAGTCGGCGACGTGATCGAGTGCTTCCGCGTGGAGAAGACGGCGGCGGTACTGACCACGGCGTAAAGACAGTTTCTAGCTTCTCGTTTCTAGTTTCTAGAAAAACCGATCTGCCGGATTTTCTAGAGGCTGGAAACTGAGAGCTGTCTATTAGACCTAGTCGGCTTCAACTTACTCAGTGGCTTCTAGAAACTAGAGACTAGAAACTAGAAACTGTTTCTCCATGCCCATTGCGCACCTCACCCTCGAACTCAGGATCGAGCACGCGCAGTCACTCAAAGACAAGCGGCAAGTGATCCGCAGCGTGAAAGACAAACTGCGCGCGAAGTTCAATGTGTCCGTGGCCGGACTGGAAGAAGGCGATCCGCTGCAGCGCGCGACTATCGGCGTGGTGAGCATCTCCGGCTCGAAGGACTATCTCACGGGCCTGATGCAGAACGTCGAACGCGAGGCTTACCGAGTGGTGAACAATGCGGGTGGGGAAGTGGTGGATGCGTTCGTGGATTTTGTATAGCGGAGCGTGGCACGAATGAAAATCTTGAGAGAAATAATTCACATGTTGAGCAAGGTCGTCGGCACGATCGCAGCAATGGTGTTCTTCTTCGCTCCCTTCACGAATCTGGGATTGGCGCTTATGGCTGCACGGTGATCGCGGGTTTGGCCTGCCCGTGTACGTGTGGTCGGAAAGCGATGAAGATGAAACTATGAACCAAGGATCCGACTGAGATTTCTTAATAATGCCCAGTGACGCTAGTCACTAGCCACTGCTTTTTTGCTATTCTAAAAGGTTTTACCGGGCCCAAAACATGCCAGAGAGACGTGCAGCCAGCCATCATCGTGATCGAGTAGCCGAGGCGCTCAAGGACGAAGTAGGTTCCATCCTTGAAGGCGAGCTGGGCGACCGCCGCATCGGGCTGTGCTATGTCACCGAAGTGGTGCTGAATCCGGGCGGGAAGTCCGCGCGCATCTATGTTGCCGTGGATGGCGACGAGACCGAGCAAGAGCAGACCATGCAAGGCCTGGCAGCAGCCCGCGCGTATATCCGCAATGAGGTGCGTGACCGGTTGGGCAAGCGGCACATCCCGGAATTGAGTTTTCATCTCGACAAGTCAGAACAGTTCGAGAACCGCATCGACACTTTGCTCGGGCGGGTGGCCAAGCGCGCCCGCAAACTTCAATCGGAATAAGGACGCGGCTCCGATCATGGTCAATGAAGTCCTGAGCGCGATCTCACAACACCAGCGATTCATCCTTACTTCACACGCGCGGCCCGATGGTGACGCCATCGGCTCCGTGTTAGGCGCAAGTATTATGCTGCGCGAACTTGGCAAAGAAGTGGATGTGGTGATGAGCGATGGTGTCCCCTTGATCTACCAGGGACTGCCGCACGCCGATTCGGTCATCCGCGCAAGCGAAGTGAACGGGAAGCACGACGCGGCGATCATCCTTGAATGTGACAGCGTGCAGCGCACCGGCATTCATAATCTTGATGCGAGCGGGCGCGTACTTATCAATATTGACCACCACAGCACGGCGCGGCCGTTCGCGCACGTGAACTGGATCGATCCGTGCGCGTGCGCCGTCGCGCAGATGGTGTTTCAGCTAGGGAAAGCGGCTGGAGCGCATATCACGCCGGAAGTCGCCACGTGCCTATATACTGCCGTGCTAACGGACACCGGCTCATTCTGCTTTCAAGGAACTGACGCGAATACGTTTGCGCTGGCGCAAGATCTCGTGAAGGCAGGTGCCGATCCATCACGCATCGCCCAGCACGTGTACTTTGCGAACCCGGAATCGAAGATGCGATTGCTGGGCACTGCGCTCAATTCTCTGCAGCGGGCGGATGACGCCGTGTGGATGGTGGTTACGCAGCAGCAGATGCAGCAGTGCGGCGCCATTGAAGAAGATTGCGAAGGCCTGGTGAATTACGGGCTTGGCATCGCGGGAGTGGAAGTGGCGGCGTTCTTTCGTGAATTGCCGGATGGGCGCTACCGCGTGAGCTTGCGCAGCAAAGGCGGAGTGAACGTGGCGTTGATCGCGGCACAGTTCGGCGGGGGCGGACATCAATGCGCAGGCGGATGTTCGTTGGCGGGCCCCTTGAATTTCGCGCTGGAAAAGATCACGGGCAGCATTGCGCAACACCGCGCGGGGAAACAGTCCAAATGAGCGAACCGTCATGAATCAACCACCATTGTTAACGCAACTGCTTTCCTCGCTGGGCGCCGCGCTGATACTGATCGCATATATCGGCCATCAAGTGAAATGGAAACCGATGGACTCTGTGCGCGTGCCTTATAACCTGCTGAACACCGCTGGAGCCGCGATCTTGGCCTATATTGCGCTGCGACCGCTGCAGGTGGGCTTTGCGGTGATGGAAAGCACCTGGACGATCGTGAGCCTGCTGGCGCTGTGGCGGGCTATCACGAGTCTTCGCAATGCCCGAGGGAGGCACGCGGCGTAAGCGCTGCTCCCGTGTCCACTAGACGAAACATCACGCAGATGATCCCCAAGCCCACGCTCAGCATTCCGGTTGAGCTGATCATTACTGTCTGCGTATGCGGTTTCTTATTTTTTTACGGACTCGGCGCATTTGGATTAGTCGGCGCGGACGAACCGCGCTACGCGCAAGTGGCGCGTGAGATGTTGCAGCGCAATGATTTTGTAACGCCAACGCTGAATGGCGTTGCATGGCTGGAGAAGCCGGCGTTGTACTACTGGCGCGCGATGTTCGCGTTCGAGACCTTCGGCATTCACGACTGGGCCGCGCGATTGCCGTCAGCATCATTCGCGTTGGGGATGATCACCGTCATCTTCTTCCACATGCGGCGGTTCCGGCCGGGCGCGCAGTTGAACGCTGCGTTGATCACCGCGTCTTGTGCGGCGGTGATCGGATTCGCACGGGGTGCCTCTACGGACATGCAGCTAGCCGCTCCGTTCACTGTCGCCATGCTGGGTTGGTACGCGTGGTACGAGACGCGCAGTAAGTTCTGGCTGCTGGATCTGTATATATTCACAGGCGTCGCCACGCTCGCCAAAGGGCCGGTGGCACCGTTTCTCGCTGGGGCTATCGTTCTGATCTTCTGCTTGCTGCGGCGCGATATTAAGAGCGCGTTCCGCACGCTGTGGATCCCCGGCATCCTCATTTATCTCGGCATCGTGTTGCCGTGGTTCATCCTGGTGCAGATCCGCAACCCGCAGTTCATTCGCGTGTTCATCTTGGAACACAACCTTGAGCGTTTTGCTACGAACCTTTATCAGCACAGACAGCCATTCTGGTATTACATCCCGGTGTTGCTGCTGTCACTGGTGCCGTGGACTTTCTTCTCGATACCGGCTTTGATCGATGCAGTCAATTCTTGCGTACGCGATTGGCGATTGCCGCGTGAATCCAGCGACCGCAAGCTGATCGATTCGTATCCGGAGTTTCTGGTCATCTGGTCACTGTTCCCGATCCTATTCTTCTCAATCTCAAGATCGAAGTTGCCGGGATATATCCTGCCTTCTATCGCGCCTTGCACCATCCTCACCGCCGACTTCATTCAACGCCGCAAGGGAGAAGCCATCAGCGCGCTGGTCATCGCCGCACATGCCGCTTTGGGGGCGCTGGCGCTGGGCGTGTTCATGGTGTTCCCGTACTTTTTGTTGCAACGACTGCCCTTGCCTACGAGCGCTGCATCCTTAGCTGTGTTGGTCGCATTCCTGGCATTTTCCATCATCTATCTCACGTTGCGAAGAACTTCGTACCGGTTCGTGCAGGGCGTGACTTTGATCCCCATCCTGGTCATCGTAGGCGTGCTGCTTCGCATTGATGGCCCGGCGGTGGACAACTTCTATTCCGCCCGCCCCGTCGCAAAAAATTTGCGTTCAATCGATGCCGATCGGCGACAGGTCGCGGTCTTCGACGCGAAGCGCGAGCTTCGCTACGGGCTGGAGTTCTACCGCAATCAGACTGTTAGCAGTTACAACGAGAATGAGATCCCATTCGCCGAGCACCTGTTGATAGCCAAAGAGGGAACTCGCATGCAATTTGAGAAGTTGCTCGATGGACGCAAGGTCGAGCACGTTGGTGGATTTGCGCCGCAACACATCGAGTACTATCTGGTCTCCGCCCTGCCGGAGGCAGAGCTTCCCGGCATTACCGCTCCGATCGGAGCGGCGACGTCTCAGGAGAAGCCAGCACCAACAGCAGAAAGCAGCCCCGCTACCACTCCGCAAGCCAATCGCCATAACTCCTCAAATCCCGCGAAGAAAAAGTGACTTCTAAGAGTTACCAGCGCGGTTCCGATGCCGCTGTTGGTTCCCTCAGGCGGAAAGGCCTTTGCTAAGCGGGCGCGGTTCGCACTAGACTCTACCTAGCTGATTCAGAGGCCCCGCGGATTCCCCGTTCGCCGCCCCCGAACTGCCCTGTTCGCCTGCCAAACTCTATGTGGAGCGTCACCCCAGCGACCGTGGATATTCTTGACCTCAGACACTACACGTCTGCGGACCTGCGTCCGTTGCTGGACCGCGAGTCAGAGGTCTGGGCCAACGGCATGGCTTGGGACTACCGCAGCTCGGCGGAGATGATCCTTCGCTACATTGATTCGAAGATCCTGCCGGGATACACCGCGATCGAGAATGGGCGCGTGGTTGGCTACACGTTCTTTGTGTATGAAGGGGCGAAGGGTGTGATCGGCGATCTGTTTGTCAGCGCGAATGCCAGCAGCCGCGCCGAAAGTTCACGTGATGACGATGTGCGCGTGCGATTGCTGACCCATGCCATTGAAACATTGCAGCAGACGCCGGGGGTGCGTCGCATTGAAGCGCAGTTGCTCGTCCATCGTTCGGGGTCGGTGTCCGCGCCATTCTTGCGTGAGGATTTCAAAGTGTATCCGCGGCTTTTCATGCAGCTTCCGCTGAATGAAGCTGCGATCGATGTACCCATCGCGGCGCTGCCGGACATGGAGATTCGCAATTGGACTGAAGCCGACTTTCAGCCCGCGGCGCAGTGCATCACTGCGGCGTACTTCGGCCACATCGATTCCGATATCAATGACCAATACCGCACTGTGGCCGGCTCAACAAGATTTTTGAACAACATAGTGCGTTTTCCGGGATGCGGAGTGTTCGACCAGCAGGCATCAATGGTAGCGGTGAGCCGAGCGACTGGCCAGATGGCGGGAATGCTGCTGGCCTCGCGGGTGCGCGATGATGTTGGCCATGTCACTCAGATATGTCTTGCTCCAGAGTTCCGCGGACGGGGATTGGGAAAAGCGTTGATGGTGTATTGCTGCAGAGGATTGCGCAAGCGCGGATTTAGCCAGCTGACCTTGACGGTGACGGAGGCGAATCGACCGGCGGTGGAACTGTACGAGTGTTTGGGATTCGAGACGAAGCGGATCTTTGATGCATTTGTTTGGGAAGGCTGAGCGCTACCTGCGCCCAGCCTGTTAAGCCTTACTTAACGCCGTTCTTCGGGTTCCACACGCCTTCCTGCTTACGGACGTAGAGCATCTGGCCGATGTGGTATGCGTTGTGAGTGCTGATGTGCGTGAGTTGTTGGGCGTTTGCCTTTAGCTTCGCTTCGTCAGCCGTCTCCACCCACTTTTCCAAGTCAGACAGGACCTGGTCGAGCTGCTTCTTGGTTTCTTCCCACGTCTTGGCGTCAAACTTGTCAAAGGTCTCATCGTTGTTGCCGCTGAACTTGTCAGGCTTGTCGCCCCTCAGCTTGGCGAGACTTTGCTTGTCCCAGAAGACCAGATGATGGGCTAGCTGTCCGACGGAGTGATTGCCTTTGCCATCGGTCCAACTGGCTTGCTCGGCCGTGAGGCCGGCCACGGCGACGTTCGCGGGCACGAACCATTCTTCGCTGTTGTGGGTGGAACGCAGTTCTGCCAACAATACGCTGCGCAGATCAGTAGGTTTTTTATCTTGGGCGAATAGGGGAAGAGCCAGCAGCAGCAATACCGCCATCATCATCGTTTTTTTCATTGAGATCTCCTCCAGAAGTTAGGGCTTGGGACAGGATATAGACGTGAAAAAGAAAGGAAGGTTTAGCAGAAAACTGACAACCGAAGACCGAAAGCCAGAGCTAGCCACTCACCACTAACCAATGGCTTTACTGGTGGCCTGCCCAGTGGCGGAGCAAGGCCATGACCCATCCGGCAGCGAACGTTCCCACCACGAAATAAGCAAAGCATTTCAGGCCATAGCTGATCATCTCGCGTTGTTCGTTCTTCTGCGTAATGCCAAAGACGATGGAAGAGAAAAGCGCGAAGACTATGACCGCCGTGAAGTGTGAAAGATGTAATGTTCCGCTCATTGCTTCTTTCCTATGGCGATGTGGTGGGCGTCAACCGCGGCGATGACGTTAAGCAGTCCGGCGACGATGATGAATTTAGTACCGTAATCCGCGGTGGCCATGTTCACTGCACCGTGCCCCCAATCCATGACGCGGCCTGCGATGTAGAGAATGCCCCCGCCGATGTCGCCGACAAAGCCGAGCATGTCAAGCACGTCACCAGTGTTCGCGCTGTAGATCTTGCCATCCATCCACAGACCGATGAAGAACATGGCGAAGACGGAGATGAGCAGTAATGCGCCGCGAGTCCAGCGCTTTAAGAGGAAGTGTCCGCCACCGGGGATGAGCCAACCGATAAGTGGCGCCGCCACCGCCATGGGCGAAAGCGCGTCCTCTTGCGGTTTGATGAGCTCTTGTGCGGGGATATTGTCGGCCACTAGATGAGCACCAATTCTTTCTGGATACGGCCGGTGACCTCAGCCTTGCCATTGCGCACAAGCACGTCGAACTCGCTACGCACGCCGAACTCGGGGAAATAAAGTCCAGGCTCGACGGAGAAAAGTGTGTTGGGAATGATTTCGCGCTCGTCCTTTGTTTCGAGGTTGTCCATGTTCGCGCCGTTGGCGTGAATGTCAACGCCGATGGAGTGACCGGTGCGGTGCACAAAATATTTTTCGTATCCGGCGCGCTTGATGGAATCGCGCGTGGCTTCGTCCACTTGCCATCCGGCGATCTTGGTTCCCGTATCCATCGCGGTCTGCACGCGGGCAAAACCGGCATCGCGCGCCGTACGCACGATGTTGAAAATTTCCTGCTGGCGTCCGGTAGGCTTGGTGCCGACCACCCCGGTCCAAGTGATGTCATAGAAAACGGCATTGGGTTTGTTCTGCTTTGCCCAGATGTCGAGCAGCACGAAGTCGCCTTTCTTGATGGGCGATGCGCCGTCTTTCGAGGTGCCGTAGTGCGGGTTGCCGCTGTTGGCGTTCACGCCGACGATGGGCGGATTGTCCGTGATGAGGTTTTCGCGGCTGTAAGCTTCTAGAATAAATTTCTGGATGTCATATTCGTTGGTCCCGCCGTTGTTTACGCGTCGTCTGATCTCTTTGAAAGCGGATTCGGTGATGGAATCAATAGCGCGTCCGGCTGCGAGGTGGCTTTCGATCTGCTCGGGACTCAGTGTGGCCTCGAAGCGCGAGACTAGATCGCCGGAGCTGACGATCTCTTTGCCGAAGCTACGCAGCAACTCCACTGTGCCCGCATCCACCAGCCCGATGTAGGGAATGGAATTATTTGGCGAGTACTGCATGGCAATGGTCTTGTAGGGCGCGACCACAGACTTCAGGTTCTCATGCTGCTCTTGCCATGAGGAGTACATCAATTTTTCGCCGGGAAGCGGGTCGAGGTGTCCGGCTTCGATGCGGTGCACCAGCTTGCGCGGCTCCCCTTTTGCAGGGACAACGTAATACCAACGTCGCGTGACGTGCATGTGCTCCGGCAACCCGAGGATGCGGTAGCCGATGGGATCACGGTAATGATGGTCGTAAAAAAGCCATGCATCGATGTTGCGTTCTTGCAGGGCTGCTTGAATGGCGGAAAGATCCATGAGGATTTATTGTAACAAGTCTAGCGGGGTGCCCCACCTGCGCGCGGTTCGCAGGTGGGTTTAGGTCGCCGTACTCTGCCTAGCGATGAACGTGCGGTCATAGATCCACAAGGCCAGCGCCGTTGCCAGACCGATGCCAGTGACCATGAACCAGAGCTTGGCCGGCTGATGCTGCTCTTCGCCGAAGTGGTGGAGCATCCATCCGCCTAGGGGGCCGCCGATCAGCGAACCGATTCCGATGGGTAGAAACGCGAAGCCCATGTAGGTGCCCTGCTGCCCGGGGGGTGCAAGCCGGGAGATGTAGTCGTAATAAGGTGGCTGCTGCGTGATCTCACCCAGTGCCATCACGAAGATGGATAGCACTGCGCCAAGAATGCTGGGGTGCAATGCGAGGATAAGCCACGCGATTGAAGTAATCACGGTGCCGAGAATGACTGCTGCCAGTGGCGGAATCTTTCGCGTGAGGAAACTTACTGCGATGGTGAGCGCGATGACGGTCGCGCCATCGGTGACGAGGATTTTTTCTACCGGCGCATTGGCGTTCACGTAGTGCTGCAAGTAGCCGGGAAGGCTGATGTACTGCTGCCAGAAGACGATCCAGTACCCGGTGAAAATGATCAGGAACCACATGAAACGGCTCATGCCAACGAGGGCGAGAGCCAGCAGGATGAGAAATCCCCACCAGGGAACGGACAGAACAGAAAAGGCGTTGAGTAATCCAAGGATGGCCGCGATAAGCACGACCGGAAGAACCAGCTTGTAATTGCCGAGGACGATACAGAAATTTCGCGCCACTTGGCCGATAGAGGGGACAGGCTCTGCGGCGGCACGCTGCGGCTCACGAAAGAAGAACAGCACGAAGAAGAACATGCAGAAGACGCTGAGCGCGGCCACGCGATACACGTTTTCCACGCCGAGATGCTCATGTCCCCAGCCTGCGAGGTATGGCCCGGCGGCGCCCCCAATGTTCACCATCGTGTAGTAGATCGAGTAGCCGATGCTGCGCACGTTTGGCTTTGAGGCGCGTGCGGTGGTGCCCACCACACATGGCTTAACCAGCGCAATCCCCAGCGCAGGCAGTATCAGGATGCATGCCACAAACACAGTGAGCGGCAGCGCATTGCGCACCGGGGCAAGCCACGGAGCAGCGATCGATCCGATAAGAAAATAGGCGATGGCAAGGATGAGATATGCGAGCGAGAGAGCACGGCGGAATCCGAGGCGATCTGCTGCTGCCCCGCCGAAGATGGCCATGAACCAGACCATGCCCCCGAAGATGCCGGTGAGCGTGCCTGTCTGTTGCGTGGAAAAGTTCAGCCGATTTTGCAGGTACACAGCCATTGACGCGAACGCGCCGTAATAAGAGAGGCGTTCAAAGATCTCACTGATGTTCGCCACCCAGAACGGGCGCTCAAAGCCGGTGCGGACCTCTTCTAGTCTTTGCGAGAAGCTCAAACTCGTTCTCCTTCAGGCGTTGCAGTCGAGCAGCAAGCTTATTCTAGAAAATTGAAAGTACAAACCAAAACCTTCTGAACGCGGATGAAAACGATAAAAGAACGATCAAGGAAGGATAAAAAGCAAACATTTTAATCTGCTTTTATCTTTCTTTTATCTTTCTTGATCCGCGCCTGAAGGTCTTGGTTTTCGTCGCTCCCGCTTGTTGCTAGTGTGACGTTTCACCGGGCGTGATGCGCGCGCCGAAGATCGCAGTCCCGACACGCACGCACGTGGAACCTTCTTCGATGGCCACTTCGAAATCGTGGGACATGCCCATGGAGAGCTCGTCCATGGAAATATTGGGGAGGTTGCGATTGGCCAGGTCGTCACGAATGCCGCGCAGCGTGCGAAAGAAAGGGCGAACGTCCTCGGGGTTTTGCAGGAACGGCGGAACTGTCATCAGGCCGCGGAATTCGAGCGACCCGAGTTTCGGGGCTGCGCGAAGTATTTCTTCGAACTCACGCGAAACAGGGGCAACTCCGGATTTCGCTGCTTCGCCTCCAACGTTCAGCTCGATCAAGACGCGGAGCTTGCGTGATTCTTTTTGAGCGGCTTCGTTGAGCCGTTCAGCAAGACGCAGCGAATCTACGGAATCCACCGCCGCGAATAACCCCGCGGCCTTGGCAGCTTTGTTCGATTGAAGATGTCCGATGAGGTGCCACTCCGCGCCGTGCAGATCGCCGAGTAGCTCAGATTTCTCCTGGAACTCTTGCACGCGGTTCTCCCCGAAGAGCCGAAGTCCGGACTGATAGGCTTCGCGGATAGCCTCTGATGGCTGCGTCTTGGTCACGCCCATCAACCGGACAGCAGCGGCTTGGCGCCCCGCGCGCTTGCAAGCATCGTTAATACGTTGTTGCACGCGCGCGATGCGCTCAGAGATCTGCATGATTTCGTGTTCGCGAGCTACTTCTTCGGCGCTTCTGCCGCGTCATCCAGCGGCTTATTGGCGAAGTGATAAAGAGCAAATGCCAATGCGGCAAACGTAATTACGCCGATGATGTCTGAGGTGCGGGCGTTCTTGCTGAATTCGAACACCAGCTTGCCTGGAGTGATCCAATCGCGCGCTTCCATCAACTTGATGCCGATGCCGATCAGGCCCACAATGCCGCCGGCGGCGATGAGTCCCGAGGCAAAAAGCGAACCGGGGCTCACATCGCTCTCTTCTGCGGTCTCGCCGGCTTTGGTGGCCTGTCGCTCGACCAGCCAGCGCACCATGCCGCCTACGAACATGACTAGTGTGGTGGCCATAGGAATGTAGAAGCCGACTGCGAATGACAGTGAGCGGACGCCGAGGAGTTCGACGCCGATCACAAGGAAGACGCCGATGAGCACCAATCCCCACGGCAGACGATGATTCAAGATGCCGTTGATGATGGTGGACATCAGCTTAGCTTGCGGCGCAGAGGCTTTATCGCTGCCGATACCTTGTATCCATTGATATTCGATCTGCTTGGTCTGCGGGTTGTAGAGGTAGTCGCCGTCAGGCAGTTCGTTGGCACCGAGCGAGTGGATGATCTGGAAATCCGCGCCATGTTTTTCATCGGGAGACATTACCGGCGGATTCTTAGTGGCATCCACTGTCACGCGGAAGTTGGCGCGCTCAAACGCACCCTTTGTTTCGACGCCGGTTGGCAAGTTGCTTACATCAACGGTGCGCGCGGGGAAGGGGCGAATCTGTTCCAGTCCCTCGTTCATGCCCTTGAGCGTGTAGCCAATGGCGATGACGGAGATGAATACGCCGATCATCAAGCCCATCTGCTGATAGCGCGGTGTGGCGCCCACGATGAATCCGGTCTTCAAATCTTGCGAGGTGTTGCCGGCATTTGCGGATGCGATGCAGACTACGCCACCGATGGTGATGGCCAACGCGCCATAAGCGGCTCCGGTCCACCCGAGAATGAGGAACACCGCACAAGTGGCCATCAGTGTCGCAATCGCCATCCCTGAGATCGGGTTAGAGGAAGTGCCGATCAACCCTGTGATTCGCGACGAAACGGTGACAAAGAGGAAGCCGAAGATGACGATAAAGATCGCTGCGCAGATGTTAGCGAAGACACCTGTGTAAGCGCCGGGCACCGGCTTGAACGTGAGCATCAGCACGATCATCACAAGGACGAGGGCCACGCCACCCATCGCGATCTTCATACTCAAGTCGCTGTCGGTGCGTTTTTCAGTCGCGGCTTCAGCGGTGCTCTTGGAGAAGTCCTTCATGCCGGCTTTCAGCGCGCCGACGATGGTAGGCATGGTCTTGAGCAACGTGATCAAACCCGCCGCCGCGACCGCGCCCGCGCCGATGGGTCTTATATATGTGCTGGCCAGCTCGCTGGGCGTCATGTCCGCAATGAGTTTAGTTCCCGGGTAAAGGGGTGCCGCCAGCTTGCTGCCGAAGAACTTGATCGTGGGCATGACCACCATCCATGCCATAACGCCGCCGGCGAAGATAACGCCTGCGATGCGCGGGCCAATGATGTAGCCCACGCCGAGATATTCCGAGGTCGTATTGCCGCGAATCGAGCTGCCCGGCAACCACTTAGGGTCATAGGCCGGTGTGCTGGACCACGACGCAAACAGATTTTCATTCTGGAAAAATGTGTAGATACCGCCGATACCGAGTCCCATGAAGACGCGGCTGGCGAATGAGCCGCCTTTGTCGCCCGCCATCAGCACGTCAGCGCAAGCGGTGCCTTCGGGATAGAGCAAGTTGCCGTGCTCTTTCACGATGAGTTGGCGACGCAGCGGGATCATAAAGAAGACGCCAAGCCATCCACCGACCAGCGCCAGCAGGAATATGCGGCTGACTTCCATGGGGAAGCCGAGGAATATCAGCGCGGGCACGGTGAAGATCACGCCGCCGGCCACCGATTCGCCGGCTGAACCGGTAGTCTGCACGATGTTGTTCTCAAGGATAGAAGCTTTGCCGAATGCACGCAGAATGCTGATGGAAAGCACCGCGATGGGGATCGATGCGGAGACAGTGAGTCCCGCCCGCAAGCCAACATAGACCGTAACAGCCCCGAAGAGTATGCCGAAGATGCCGCCCAGCAGCACCGCGCGCGGCGTGAATTCAGCGCGCGTCTCATAGGGTGAAATGTACGGTTGGAAGGTGCTTTCTGGGGAACGCATTTCTTTGATCTCAGCCACTCGCGCCTCCGTTAATCCCTGTGCGCCGCATAACTTACGCATAAATATGCGGGTGCGCGAAGTTATCACGTGGTAAGGCGGGAATACAAGGTGCAGTGCGAGGCGGAAGGCAAAACCTTTGGAACGCGGATAAAGACAGATAACGAAGGATCAAAACGGATAAACCTTTTTGAGGTTTATCTTTCTTTAATCCTTCTTTATCTGTCTTGATTCGCGTCTGAAGGTTTTGATTTTCCCGCGCTAGTACGCCGTGTTGTGCACTGCGGCAAACGCGCTTGACGCGGTGAAGGCCAGTGGGACGATGCGCTCGAGCTTGTGGTGTCCGGTTTTGTGCAGCAGGTAGCGGATGCCCATGTCCGAACCGAGGTTGAGCGCGCCGCCGGCGGCCATGCCGGCCCAGCCGTGGTTCACGAAGAGTCGGCCGATGGGATCGGCTTCGGTAATGCGGACAGTGGTAGCGGTCGGCACGCCATTCACGTTGAGGAACCGGGTTTGCAGCTGTCCTAGGCGATTGTGCGTGGTGACGCCGTCGGCGAGCATGGCGGAGGTTTCTACGCCAGTTAGCAGCCAGCTGGTGCGATCGAAGAAATGATGAACGGCCTTCTGCGGATTGCGTTCGGCTGCGGCCATCAAGGCGTTGATGCTGACGGTGCCGGTCGGGAGTCCGGCTTCGGCTTTTAGTGTCGAGACGCTGACAGTGCCTTCAGGCGCAGGAGAGGCGCCGCGCGTAATTTCGTTGGAAATGACACTTGATACATATTGCGGTTGCGGCGCAGTGGGCAGATCTTGTGCGAATGCGGCAGACGAAGCCATGAGTGCAGCGGCAGCGAAATAAAGGAAGCGCTTCTTCAACTAGAACCAACTTTCCGGGGAAGCGACTACGGTAGCGGTCTGAAGCGAGGAAGGCCATCGGTAAAAACCCTAGGTTCCAGTTACAGAAGTTTCATAACCCTGACGTTCAACTCACCATTGATTTGCCCACTGGCGCGGCATATACTCCGCTTATCAGGCCTGCAAATCGCGGTTGGCACCCGCATGGCGCCGGGCTTGAGGGAAGGGCGTCTTCAGCAGTACCAACGGGCACCTAACTCGGACCAGCCAAACCAAGCTTGCAGCCGGCAAGCAAAGGGCGATTACGCTCCTCAAGACGCCTGTCGAAAGCCTCTTTGCCACGCTTTTTCCGGGCGAGTGCCGCATCTGCTCTGAACCGCTGCTCAATATCTCCCGTCTGCCGGTATGCGTCAGCTGCCTGCAGAACATGCCTGTGTTTCCCGGGGCGCAATGCACCATCTGCGGAGAACTGTTGGTCGCGGCAAACTTCGCCGGTGAACTGCAGGGCGAAGCGCTGTGTGGGTTGTGTCAGCGGTTCCGCCCCAGCTATGTGCGCGCGGCGGCGTTCGGCCCCTACGAAGGAACTCTTCGTGATCTCATCCATATTCTGAAATATCAGCGAGTGCGTTCCGCTGCGAAGGCGCTGGGTGTGATGCTCACCGAAGTGCTGCGTGGGATAGCGCCGGAAGCCGGCGCAACTCCAGCGGGTACAGTCGTTGACCAAGACACTCTGCCCATCATCGTTCCCGTGCCGCTGTTCAAGGCCAAACAAAACGATCGCGGATTCAATCAGGCGACCGCCGTTACGGGTTATGCCTTCCGCGCGCTGAAGCAACACTTTGACATTTTGTTTGAACCGGACATTCTGCGGCGCAAACGAGCCACCGTCTCGCAGACTGGCCTCACGCGCCATCAGCGGCGCGAGAATGTGCGCGGCGCTTTCGCGGTGAATCCTGCGCTGCGTCGCTTCATCGCCGGACGCAACATCATTCTGGTGGACGATGTGTTCACCACAGGCACCACTGCGGAAGAATGTTCGCGCGTGCTATTGCGCGCCGGGGCGGGCAAAGTGTGGGTTGCCACTATCGCGCGGGTTTCCAAGCTGGAAGCGTTATCGATGTTGCAGCATCCAATGTCACAGGAGGAGATCGCGGCCGTTGCGGCGAAAGCGGCGCGCGCATAAAACCTATGTCTGGGCACAGCAGAAAACCGGTCCATCACCGCACCAAGGCCACATCCGGCGCACGGATGAAGGTTGTCGAGGCGTCTCTTCAGCCAGCGGGTCAGTCCACTGAAGCAGAGACACCCGGCAAGCCGCTGTATGCGCCGGTGCTCGTGCTCAACGCGTCTTACGAACCCATTAATATCTGCGCCGCGCGCCGCGCCGTCGTGCTGGTGCTGAAGGGCGTGGCCATGACGGAAGAAGAGAACGGACACTATCTGCATGCCCAGCGAGTAGCCATGCGTCTGCCCTCGGTGATTCGCTTGCTGGAATATCGCCGCATCCCGCACCAGACGCGCGCGCTGTCGCGCAAGAACATCCTGCTGCGTGACCGCAACACCTGCCAGTATTGCGGCGCAGTCATGGCAAGCGGCGAACTTACTCTGGACCACGTGATCCCGCGCTCCCGCGGTGGACTCTCCACCTGGGAGAATCTCGTGGCGTGCTGCCATCCTTGCAATCATCGCAAGGGCAACCAGCTTCTCGGTGAGACGACGATGAAGCTGATGCGCGAGCCCCGCGCCTTCAATCTGCATACCAGCCGGCACATTATGAGGATGATCGGCCGATCCGATACTAAGTGGCGGAAGTATCTGTTCTATTAGTTCGGTGCTGTTCGACTCGGAAGAATCCGCCTACCACGAACTCTGCGCATACACACTCTCACGCCGCGACGGGAAATTCGTTCACCAGTTCGTAGTAGATTGCTGGGCGCTTCAGCACGCTAACGCCGATACCAAGCCCATCGGCATCGTATTTCCGCTGGTCAGCCTCTATCTCCATCTAGAACACGGCTACACCGGACGCCAGGCGCAAATTGCCCACATGCAGTTAGCCAAGCAACGCAGAGACTGGCCGCGTATGACTCCGCCGGTGCAGCCGGCACCGTTCTCCGTTACGCAGGTCCTTAGCCTCGACAGTGACGAAGCACGTGACAAAGCCATTCATCACTGGTGTGAGCTGACATGGCATGCGTGGAAGGAGTCGCAGCAGCAGATAAGAGAGCTTGTCGAACGTGAGTTACATACCAGGCCAAGAGCCGCCACGTAACGCTGGCGTTCCTACTGTGAGTACCGCGATGCCACATCTGTGACCATTGCAGAATGCAAACTTTGCACAGCGAAAATTTCCCCTGAAATCAGGCACTTGCGACCTTAGACGTGGGCAGCGGTATGGCCCTTAACCTGCATCTTTCAGAGTGTCGGTTTAAGTCTCTTGGCCGGCGTACCCCAAAGAACCCAGGTCGGTTAAAAGCAAATGGCAGAGAATGTAATGGATCACATAGTGGCAGAGTTGCGCACGTCAGCCACGCAGTATTTCCCGCACGGTGAATTGAAGAATGTGCGCATCGTTGGGCATACCCCCAAAACAGACCACTTCATCTATGACGTGGTGGTGGATTTTGAGAATGGCAGCGAGCGCCTGGCTGCGAAGGTGTACCGCGCCAGCAAGAGCGGACAGCAGAACGCGCGCAACTTGGCGCGCCTCGAAGCAGACAATCTGAAGCAGGTTTACGAGCTGTTCCAGAAAAAGGGACTCGAAGGCGTGCCGCGGCCCATCGGA
>JAICWB010000244.1 GCA_025935035.1 Terriglobales bacterium | reverse complement strand
CTCCGTCGGCGCCAGCATGCGGTCCTTCTCCGGAACCTGCACCATCACAGTCGCACTCAGCACGAAAACGATTCCCAGCACCTGCATCACCCCGAGCGTCTCGCCCACGAATGTGGCCGCGAACAGGATGGCGAATACTGGCTCCAAACACGCGGTGATCACGGCGCGCGTGGCGTCCAGGTATTGCAATCCTGCGAAGTAGAGCGAGAGCGGGATCAACATAGAGACGAGCGAAAATACCAGCAAGAATAGCCACTGCTTTGCGGTGTAATGTGCCGCGATGATCTTCCAGGGCGGGTTCACGATGATCCACAACGCTGCCGCGCCCATCATGGCAAACAGCACAACATACCAACGGTCATAGCGGCGGACTTGGATCTGTCCGTAAACGCTATAAAAAGAAAATGTGAAGGCCGCAATGAGCGCGGCGCCCACGCCTGCGGGATTGCCTTTGAAGCCCGAGACCGAAACGAAGGGCGCTTTCATGCCCACCCGTAGTAAGCCGATGACCATCGCACATCCCAACACCGCGAGGGCCACCGACAAAGCCTTTCGCAGGCTGGCGGGCTGCAGTCCGCGCGCGACGGAATACAACAATACCCAGATGGGCGCCGTGTATTGCACGATGATGGCGGTGGCCACCGTCGTCTTCTCAATGGAGTAGTAATAAAAGAAATTCGAGCCTGCAAGCCCCAAAATGCCGATCAGCATGCAGCGCAGAACATCTTTACGGGCAAAGCGAGAGAACGCTTGCCGCCGGAAAGCAAATAGGATGGGCGCCAGTATTAGAAAGGAGATGGTTGTGCGCGCTTGCGCAAGGATCAGTGGATCAATGCTTGCAGAAGAACCCAAGCCCACTATCCCGCGAAATGCCGCTTTGCCCAGCGTGGCAGACGCGCCGTAGCAGAAAGACGCTGCCGCGACGAGGAAATATCCCCTGACTGGATGGCCTTTTTCGCTCAAGCGTCAGTCGCCTAACAATTCTTCGAGACGGTCGGGGTCGAAGCCGATCATGACCTGTTCATCGACTACAACTGTGGGAGTCGACCGGCTCTTGTACTTCCCCACAAGCTCTTTTTGCGCAGAGAAATCGGAGCTGACGTCACGAACGGTGAAAGGCACACCTCGCTCAGTCAGATAAGTCTTCACCCAGTCGCAAGGCGGGCAACCGGGCTGGCTATAGACCACAACTTTTTTCATCGCGTATTGTCCGTCTGCGGTTCGGTATGGATCAGCACTTTAAATAATTCCGGCTCTTCCTGTTTGAAGCGTATCTCCAGCGAAGTAGAGATGTCATGGACGCGTGAGAGCGGGAGATCGTCAGCCATGGTGCAATGGCAGGATAAATAGATGAGGTCACGCACCTTTTTGATGCGTATCTCATGAAGGTCGAGAACCTCAGGAAATTCGGTGATGACCTTGCGGAGCTTGCGCTCGAGCTTGGAATTCTTTTCCACTTCGTCGCCGGATTCAATGGTGTTGGGTTCGCTCTCGATGTGCGTAAGGATGGACGATATCTCCGGCACGCCCGCACGGATCTCGGCTTCGAGGCGCGTCACGATGTCATGCGCGTCTTTTAAGGAAAGCTTCTCGTCAAGTTCCAGATGTTGCTCTACGTGAAGCTTCCCACCCAGTTCCTGCACGCTTACATCATGCACATTGAAATTGTTGCGCGCAGCCACTGCCCGGATGCGGTCAAATACGCTCTCTTGCACGGACCGTCGCGGGAAAGAATGGACTACGACATCGGCATTCGGTAGCACTGATTGCACCGCGCTAGTCACGCTGGCAGCGATCTGCTCTGACTTCTGGAACGTGGCGTTATGCGCGAGTCCGACGGAAACGTCAGCAAAGTACTTGTTGCCTGCCCGGCGCAGTCGCACACGGTCAACATCCATAACCCCTTCGACGTTTCCAACGCGGTCCGTGATGTTTGCGCGGGCATCGCCCGGTGCGGCGTCGAGAAGTGCGTCAATCGTCTGGCGCGCCAGCCGTGAGCTCACATAGACGATGACGCCGGCGACCAGCAACGCGGCGATGGGGTCAGCCATGGTCAATACGGGAATCTGCAATCGCTCGCCTGCCAACACAAACGCCAATCCCGCGACTACCACGCCGCTGGACCAGATATCGGTGCTGAAATGAAGCGCGTCGGCTTCTAGTGCCTGGCTTTCATACTTACGCGCTATCTTACCCAGGCGGCGTGAGCGCCATGTATCGAGCGCCATGGAGAGGAACATCACGCCGAAAGCCGAGGCAGTGGGCACGATGTGAATGCCATGGTAAAGCAAACGCTGAATGGCCTCCCACACGATCCAGATACAGGTGAGTAGCAGCAGGCCGGTCTCAAGGAAGGCGGAGAAATTCTCGAACTTGCCGTGCCCGTAGGGATGGTCAGCATCTGCGGGCTTGTCTGATACGCGAACTGAGAGCAGCGTGATGCAGGCAGCCAGGAGATCCAAGCCCGAATGCGCCGCTTCAGAGAGAATGCCTAAGCTGTGGCTGCGGTATCCGACCACGATCTTCAGCGTCGTAATCACCAGCGCTACATATATAGAGTTCCTGGCCACGCGACGCTTCTCTGCCTGCATGGATAAAAGTTCTGTTTGGAACTCAGGCATGTTCAAAAAGCGTCTCGGCGAGTGGGATCAGAGTCTGCTCAGATGTTACCGCAATGATTGCATGACAGGGTGATAATGTATGTGTGCTACGATTCGCACGCCGAACAGGGAGACCCCTATTTTGACTACTCGTACCGCGACTGTTGCCTTCTACCTGACCTCTACCCTCTGCATCGCTCAGGCTTCACCACAAACCACCACACACACTAAGCCGCAAGCCACGCAGACGGCACCGACTTCCAAAAAAGATTCTGACGCCGACGCCAAACCGGCTACGGTCGCGCCGGCTGCCAATGTTCCAGAGGACGCGGTCGTCATCACTATTCCAAATGTCTGTCCCCCGGGCACTCCGGAGGGGAGCTGCACGACTACGGTCACCCGTGCGGACTTCGAAAAATTGATCAACGCGATGAATCCCAATATGCCTGCGGAAGCGCATCGCAGCGTTGCTTCCGGTTACGCGCAGCTGTTGGCTGTGTATGACCAGGCGCTAAAGATGGGTGTGGACAAGGACCCCAAGTTGCAGATCCAGCTTCGCGTGCGTGAGATGTCAATGCTTGCGCAATTGGTGCCTGAGAAAGTGGCGGAGAACAGCAAGCCTACGCAAGCTGAGATACAAAGCTATTATGCGGAAAACAGCTCGAAGTACGAAGAGTTCAAGTTGCGGCGCATCGTGGTGCTGAAGTCAGCCAGCAGCGGGTTGAAGCCCGAAGAATTGAAAGCATTTGCGGACAAGATCCGCGAGCGGGCGGCCGCCGGCGAAGACCCTGACAAGTTGGAAGTGGAAGCCTATAAGGAAACGAAATCCGCGGCGGCGCCGCCCAACACCGACTTGGGATGGAAACGGAAAGGCGGCATGGATCCACGACACGAGCCGCAGATACTTCCTCTAAAGACCGGTGAAGTGAGTCCGGTGATGGAAGATGGCCAGGCGTATTACATCTATAAGGTGGAATCGAAGCGCTTGCAGCCGCTGGAATCCGTACAAAAAGACATTGAGACTACGCTTCAACGGGAGCGCGCCCAGAAGGCAATGAAAGAGCTGCTGGAAAACATCAAACCCCAATTGAACGAGGCATACTTCGGGCCGGAACCCGCGAAGACGCCACCGCCCGCGCAGCAGGTTCCGCCCAGGCAATAGCATCACACGCATCGCACCATGACGTCGCCACCGCCAGCAGTGTTGATCACAGGAGTCGCCGGAAATCTTGGAGTGCGACTGCTGCCGCTGCTTTCGGCATACAAAGTCATTGGCGTGGACATGGTAGCGCCGTCTGATTCGCCGGCGCTGGCCCATTTTGAAAGGCTCGATCTAGGCACTGAGGCTTCGTGCACGCAGTTAGTTCGCTTGATGCGCGACTTCGACGTGCGTGCGGTCGTGCACATGGCATTTGTGATCGATCCGCTACGTACCGGCGTGACTGATACTAAACGCATGTGGCAGATCAATGTCGCAGGCACGGCACGCGTGATGGAAGCGATTGGTGAGGTCAACCGGCAAGGCGGCAAGATCAAGCGATTTATTTTTCCCGGCAGCGTTTCAGCGTATGGACCGGAAACTCCGCCGCTCGTGCTGGAGACCCAACCACTCGCCGCGAAATCGCTTCCCTATGCCCTTCACAAACAAGAATGCGATGAAGTGGTGCAGTACCGCGCGCCCAAACTTGGCGATTGCACGACGTTCATCTTGCGCCCACACATTTTTGTGGGAGCATCGGTCGAGAACTATCTGGTCGGCGCGTTGCGCGGAACGCCGACTGGCAAAGGCACTTTGGCCCAGCGAGCGCGCGCGCAGAATAAACGGCTTCCGTTGCTTATCCCCCGCGGACAAAAGTATCTGGACAAGAAGATCCAATTCGTACACGTG
>JAICWB010000313.1 GCA_025935035.1 Terriglobales bacterium | reverse complement strand
CTTATGGCCACCACTACCGCAGAAGCGACCAAGACTTTAGTGAACTATCGCGTGGATTCCGGCGTTGCCGTGATCGAGATGTGTGACCCGCCGGCGAACACCTACACCTATGAGATGAACCTGCAGATGGACGCCGCCATCTTGAAGGCGCGTATGGACAACGACGCTTACGTGATCGTGATCACCGGCGCGGGCGATAAGTTCTTCTCGGCGGGCGCGAACATCCGCATGCTCAACAGTGTGGACCCAACCTTTAAGTACTACTTCTGCTTGCAGGCCAATGAGATGCTGCTTCGCCTGGAGCACACGCCGAAGTTGGTGATCGCAGCCATCAACGGACACTGCGTGGGCGGCGGGCTTGAGATCGCGATGGCGGCGGATTTGCGGATCGCGCGTAAGGATGCCGGCAAGATGGGATTGCCGGAAGTGAACCTAGGCGTATTGCCTGGCACCGGCGGAACGCAGCGTCTCTCGCGCATTGTGGGGAAGAGCAAGGCTATTGAGCTGATGGTCACCGGCAACACCTACTCCTTTGAAGAAGCGAAGGAGATGGGAATCGTTAATGACATCTTTGAACGCGAGAACTTCATGGAAAACATCATGGAGTATGCGCGGCAGTTCTGTCCGCCGAACAAAGCGGCGAAGGCCGTGGGCCGCATCAAGCGCGCGGTGCAGACAGGATGGGAGATCCCGCTGGAGTCAGCGCTGGCGGTGGAACGCGAGAACCAGCAGATCCTCTTCCAGAGCGACGACGCAAAGGAAGGCATCTCATCATATGTGGACAAGCGGCCGGCTACGTTCACGGCAAAATAGTCTTCGCCTGAAATTGATTTTGTAAGGGACGAAAATCCAAGGGAGTCCAATGGCAACTGCAGCAAAGATCAATAACTTCAGCGATTGGGTAGGCTTGTTCAACGATTGGCGCGAGGAGATCGGCGTCAATCATAAGGACATTTCTGACTTCAAGTTCGAGACGTTGTTTGGCGCGATCGAGACGAACGAGATCCAGTTCGGCTATTACAAAGGCCGCACCAAGTGGGAGAACCTGCGCCAGATTCCCACGCAGAACATGCGTGATGCGTTGCTGAACATGATCGTGTACCAGGGCGACACGGAATTTGCCAGTTGCGAACAGCAGCGTTGGTTGTTTCAATCTGCGCCCACGGACTACGACCGCTCGGCGCTGACCCGCGTGATGATCGAAGAGATGCGCCACGGATGGCAGATGTGCGCGCTGCTCATCGAACACTTTGGCGCGACGGGCAAAGTGGAAGCGCAGAAGATGCTAGAGCGTCGCGCGTTTGAGAACAAGCGCTTGCTTGGGTCGTTCAATGAAGATGTGGACAACTGGCTCGACTTCTTCGCCTACACGGACTTTGTTGATCGCGACGGAAAATTCCAGTTGCAGATGCTGAAGTACTCGGGGTTCGCGCCGCTCGGTCGTTCGATGAGCTACATGTTGCGCGAGGAAGCGTTCCACATGGGCACGGGCAATACCGGACTGATGCGCATCGCGGAAGCGGGCGTTATCCCCGGATGGCTGCTGCAGAAATACCTGAACAAGTGGCTCAGCTCGGCGTATGACCTGTTTGGCACGGACCATTCTTCGTCCGCGCATTGGGCTTATGTTTGGGGCATCAAGGGACGCTACGATGAACCGAAGAATGAGACCACGGCGGATCTCGACGACCTGAACGACTACAACCGCAATCTGTATCGCGACGAGTGCGCCGACTTGGTGAGGCGCATCAGCAATTGCCAGAACGGCGATTGCACGGAACTTTATGCGCCGCATATCAAGTTCAACCGGAACATCGGTAAGTGGGCGGGGCAGCGGTTCAATTGCAAGACGGGCGAGCCGATGGAAGAGAAAGACTACGAGCAGCACTTGAAGGACATGTTGCCATCAGAAGCCGACCGCAAGCTGCTGCTCGACATTATTAAGAATGAGCCCAGGTGGATTGCCGAGCGTAAAGGTGCGAAAGATCCGCTATTGACGATCGGAGAAGTGCGCAAGGCGGCGATCTAGCGCGGGGTACTTCAAAAGCAAAACCTTCAGAAGCGGATCAAAACGATAAAAGAAAGATAAGACAGGATTTTTTAGGTTGGGTTCGAACGAATCCAACCTTTTTGTTTGATTTGACGTTGGCGATTTGACCTTCTCTTTTTTTGTTTTGGTTTATCCTTCTTTTATCTTTCTGTTATCGTTTTTATCCGCGTTCAAAAGGTTTTGCTTTTGACTTCCACTGAAAAATTTACGCTGGGCGAATTGATGGTTGCGGCGGCCGCACGCGAGATCAAAGACGGCGAAGTCGTGTTCGTAGGGATGAGGCTGCCGCTGATCGCGTTCGTGGTTGCTAAGCGCACGCATGCGCCGAACGCTACAGGATTGTTTGAGAACGGCGTTATCCGCGACACTCCTAGTAAAGAGCTCATCTACACGATGGCAGATCCGCCGAATATTCTGGGTGCGACGCAGTGTCTGGACATGATGGGCGTGATGAGTTTGCTGCAATCGGGGCGAGTGAATCTCGGATTCCTCGGTGCGGCGGAAGTGGATAAGTTCGGGAATCTCAATTCCACGCAGGTGAATGGGAAGAACGGGATTGTAAGGCTGCCGGGCTCTGGTGGCGCGTGTGATATCGCTTCGCTCGCGCACCGGTTCGTGGCCATGATCGACCACACGAAAGCGCGATTGCCGGAGCGCGTGAGTTACATCACCAGTCCTGGGAATGGCGACGGGGCAGGATGGCGAAAGAAGGTCGGTCTGCCGCGCGGGGGGCCGTCGGCGGTGATCACGACGAAGGCGGTTTTGCGATTTGGGGAAGATGGCAAGGCATATTTGGCCTCGCATCATCCAGGTGTGAGTGTGAATGATGTAGTTGCCAATACGGGATGGAAGCTGCGGGTGGCGGACGATGTGAAAGAAACATCCGAGCCGACGGCGGAAGAGTTGGAAGTGATCCGCGATTACGACAAGGAAGGGTTTTGGACGAAGTGAG
>JAICWB010000128.1 GCA_025935035.1 Terriglobales bacterium | reverse complement strand
GTCACGTACCCAGAGCGCACGATTGGCTTCACCGAAGGGTGGCGCGGGGATCTTTGTGACTTCGATCTGTAACTTGCGCAGGTCTTTCTCATGCGATTGGAGCCACTTGAATGCTTCGTGGACTTGGCGCATCTCGGCGAGTTTGGCTACGTCTTGCGGACGTGGTTGTTGCGGGTCAGAGAGAGCGCGCGTATTGAGAGAAAAAGCCATGGGGACGAGCAATAAGCATAGTACAGCGGCGAGGGCGCGGCGTCGCATCGCGTACGAGGATACAAGAACGAGTAGTCAGTAGCCAGTAGTCAGTAGTCAGGTAGATCAGTCGCAAGTTGTCAGTATCGCTTGTGCGAACTGAATGCATAATAGGGGTCCTTCGCTTCGCTCAGGATGACAAGATGTGGATAGCTAGTTTCTGGCGGCAGGTGAGGCTTTGCAGGCTTCCAAGATTTCGTGTTCGGTCAGTGTGTGGTTCGAGGATTTCGCTAATTGGTAGATACGTTCAACCAATTCCTCTGTGGCGGGAATGCTGTGGCGTTCTAGCCAGAAGATGACGTTGGATTTACCGGACATGGGGCCGATGTCGATGACTTGTTCAAGGCCGAAGTAGTGAGCGGGGACGCCGGAATAAACGGTGTTGGCGAGAATGGGATCGTTCTTCTTGAAGGCCTTGATGACTGCAGCGGCGTGGACGCCGGTGGCGGTGCGGAAGGCGTCGGCCCCGAAGACCGGGTAGTTGAGCGGGATGGGAACGCCGGTGGCTTCAGAAACGACCTGGCAATATACCTTGAGGCGGCTGAGGTCTTGATGCGCCCAGGGCTCGATGCCCATCAGCTTCAGGTTCACAAGCATCTGGTCCATCTGGGTGTTACCTACGCGTTCACCGATGCCGATGGCGGCGGCGTGGACACAATCTGCGCCGGCGGCGAGAGCGGCGAGCGAGTTTGGAAGAGCGAGGCCGCGATCGCAGTGTCCGTGCCAGTCAACGCGGATCTTTTCGCCGGACGGCTTCACGACTTCATCCATTACGAACTTTATGAGAGCGCTGACGCCTGATGGCGTGACGTGCCCGCAAGTGTCACAGATGACGATGCTGCGCGCGCCGCATGCGATGGCGGTGGAGTAGAGACGCTTGATGGTCTCGGGATCGCAGCGCGTGGTGTCTTCGGTGACGTACATCACGTCGAGCCCGAGGGAGCGGGCGAACTTCACGGCTTTCTCGGTGGTGGTTAGGAGGAAATCGTCAGTCCAGTTTTCGGTGTATCGGCGGATGGGGCTGGAGCCGATGAAGGTTGCGCACTCGATGTTCATGCCGGTGCGCTGGACGATCTCGGCGACGGGGCGAATGTCATTCTCATGCGTGCGGGCGGCGCAGTTTGCGGTGATCTTCAGCTTGGAGTTGACGATCTCGCGGGCGAGGCGCTCGACGTCGGCTACGGCGCGCGGTCCGGCGCCGGGCAGGCCGAGGTTCAGCGAGTTGATGCCGAGGGATTCCATCAGGTGAAGGATCTCAATCTTTTTTTCGATGGGCGGATCTTTGACGGAGGGCGATTGCAGGCCGTCACGCAGGGACTCATCGTTGAGCAGGACGCGTCCGGCGGGGCGGAATTGCGCGCCGGGAACGGTGTTCCAATCGTAGATGAGATCGGAGTGGTTCATCCGGGACAATCGTAACATCAGTCGTTGGCTGGTTGCGGCTTGTGAGACCCTACACGGAGAACAGAGGTATGGAGGACTTCGGGGTGAGACGGGGCCTGCACGGATGGGTTGCGAATGCTAGGCCAGCTTGATCCATGTTGCGCGTGATTCGGCGCGGACGGTGCCGTCTTCACCTAAGAGGACGCACTCGGCGAAATACTTGCGACCTTCTTGTCCGGTGGCCCAGCTGAGGAGAATGCATTTTTCGCCGCCGCGAACGGGCGCTACTAGATGCGCGCCTAGTCTTCCCGTGACGAGCGTGCCAGCCCAGGGGAAGCCGGCAGCGAATCCGGTGGGGCAATCCATGGCGGCCCAGATGAATTCTTCACGGACGTTGCCAGATCTGTCAGCGAGGCCGGCGTTGGGGGTCCAAGGGGCGACGAAGTATTCGCGCGCGCTGCCCTGCCATTTGCCGGGAAAGATGCGAAGGCCATCGCCTTCGGCGCGGTCGGGCCCGCAAGTGAAGCATGTGGGGAATGGATGATTGTGGAACGCGGGGCTGGCAGCGGCGGATTTATTGGCTTGGTCGAGATCAATCTGTTCGCGCGGGACGTGCGCGGCGAAGATGAGTGGCGCAGCTTCCGCGATGAGTTCCTCGTGGTGCTTGAGGTGGATGTGATCGCCATGTTCGTGGATGGAGAGCTCGATCTCCATGGGAACCGGACGACGAATGGTGACATCGGCGGGAACGGGCATGGCTTTCGAGATGAGGCCGCACGTGTATCCGCCATTGCCGGAATTGGGCGGACCACAGAAACGCTTCCCTACTGAGATCGTGGCGGGCATCTTTTCTCTTTTAACACGCGTGGGGAAAAAAGTTAAGAGACCAGCAAAGGCGCGGCTGCACTTTTAATACTCGACCCTGACAAGAAAGAGCCCCTGCGGAGGAGCGGTTGGACCCGCGGCAGTGCGCGAACGCTGGTCGAGGATGGTTGTGACCCGTTCGGGTGGAATAGTCTCCTTGCCTACGAGCAAGAATGTGCCGACCAGATTCCGTACCATGTGGTGGAGGAATCCGTTGCCGCTAACAGTGTAAGTGAGCACATCCCCGTCGCGCTCCCATTGCGAGCTGAAAATCGTGCGCACGTTGGAGGCGGGTTCGTCTTTGTTTTTGTGTTTTTCAGGATCGACGGCGGCGAAGGAAGTGAAGTCGTGTTCGCCGACGATCAACTTTGCCGCCGCGACCATTGGTTCGAAACGCAATGGGTAGGGATTGTGGTGGACGTACTTTGCGAGGAAGGGCGGACAGACTTCGCCGGCATAAATCCTGTATTGATAGGTCTTGGCTTTGGCGGAGCGGCGGGCGTGGAAGTCTGGAGGTACCTCGTCAACAGACACCACGCGAATGGTCTCCGGCAGCAAACTATTTAGAGCTTTGCGCAGATTGCTTGAAGGAATACTTGAAGCGGTAGTGAACGTGGCTACTTGCGCCAAGGCGTGGACGCCCGCGTCTGTACGGCCTGAACCCTGGGGGCATACGCCTGCGTTGGTGACGCGTTCGATGGCGTCGGCGAGTGTGCCTTGGATGGTTTGTAAAGTTGGTTGGATCTGCCAGCCGTGAAAGTGAGTCCCATCATAGGAAATCGTAAGTTTGATGTTACGCAGCGGCATGGGCGCAGTATTGATGTGGGACAGCGTGATTTATACTAGCGTACTTCCACGAGTAACCGTCCCTCGGTCATAGTGTGTTAAAGCTTTGGCCCGAAGGCAAACCCTGGATGGAACTATTTAATGGTGCGGTTCGTATTGTTTGAGGAAGCGAACCGTTTGCACAACTACAGGCTCGTGTGGTGACCAAACAGCCATCGGGCAGTCTTAACGTAACTGTTTAATCGCGGACTAATTTAGGAGTCGGAGAACGAAGCTCATGCGTGTGAGTTCCTTGAAGAATGCCGGCAAGAATCTGACGGTGGCAGCCATGGCTTTGACCATGGTGTTCCCGGTCAATGTTTTCGCCCAACAACAAGATGCGCCACAGGCGCCGAGTGCGGTGGCTGCGAGCCATACCAGCATCAATAAAGGCACAGACTTTAGCAGACCAAAGTCGCATATCCCCAATCCGTTCGCGCCCTATACGGCCCATGAGATCAAGGCGCCGTCATTTTCCAATACACCGCGTCTGGACCAGTTGATCAAGGACGGCAAACTTTACCTGTCACTGGACGATGCCATCGCCCTGGCGTTGGAGAACAACCTCGACCTGGCGATCGCACGTTACAACCTGGACATCGCTGACACGGACATCCTGCGCGCGAAGGCAGGCGCCGGCATCCTTGGCGTCGCCAGCGGCCTGGTAAGCGGTACGCCGGGCGGCGGACAAGGCGGCCTGGGTTCGGGCGCATCGGGCGCGAGCGCCGGTGGTACGACGGCCGGCGCGGGCGGAGCGGGCGCGGGTAGTTCCGGCCTGGTGCTTTCAACGGCCGGCGGGGGACCAGCTATACCGCAGTTTGATCCGTCATTGAATGGCACGCTGGAGATCGAGCACGCGGTGTTTCCGCTTTCAAACACCATCACTACGGGTGTCCCGAATCTTTCACAGAACACGGGCACGGCAAATTTCTCTTACAACCAGGGATTCTCGCCGGGCACGTTGATGTCAGTAGGTTTTAACAATACGCGACAAGCAACGAACAGCCGCGGCAACCTTGTGAACCCGACACTGAACAGCAGTTTCCGTCTCACGGTGCAACAACACCTGCTGCAAGGCTTCGGCATAGGGCTGAACAAACGCAATATCACGGTGGCCTACAACGACAAGCGTATCGCTGACGCCGGTTTCAAGAACCAGGTGATCTCGACCGTGTCACAGATCCAGAACATCTACTGGGACCTGGTGACCGCGTATGAAGACGTTGGGGTGAAACAGCGTTCACTGGCCTTGGCGCAGAAGACGGAATCTGACAACCGCAAGCAGGTGGAGATCGGGACTTTGGCGCCGATCGAGATCGTGCGCGCAACTTCGCAGGTGGCAGCAAGCAATCAGGACCTGATCATCTCGCAGACAAACCTGCAGTTGCAACAGACGCTGATGATCAATGCGCTGACGCGCAACCTCTCTGACCCGACGCTCGCGAAATTGCCGGTGATCCCAACCGACACCATGGCGCTTCCGCAGAATGAACCTGTGGTGCCGATCGAAGACCTGGTCAAACAAGCAATCGCACAGCGTCCTGACCTGGAACAGTCACGGGTGGACTTGCAGAACCGTGACATCACGCGCAAGGCCTCAAAGAACGGGTTGCTACCTGCAGTGGACATCTTCGGATTTTACGGAGCATCCGCACTGGGCGGCGCGCCGAACCCGGCTGCAAGCTGCGTAACAAATTGCTTCGTACCGACCGGTTATGGCAGCACGTTCGGAAGTCTGTTTGACAGTACCGCGCCGGACAAGGGCGTAGGGCTTAGCGTCAACATTCCCATCCGCAACCGTGCGAACCAGGCACAGCAAGTGCGTTCGGAACTGGAGTACCGCCAGGCGCAGTTGCGTATCCAGCAACAGCAGAACCAAGTGGGCATCGATGTGCGCAACGCCCGCTTTGCACTGGAACAGAACCGTGCTCGAGTGCAGGCAGCCATCGAGGGCCAGCGCTTGGCGGAACAGAGCCTGGACGCGGAGCAAAAGAAGTACTCCTTGGGCGCCTCAACCAATACCCTGGTGCTTCAAGCGCAGAGCGCACTTGCTACGTCTGCTTCGGCGACTTTGAGTGCGCAATCGGCTTACGAGAAATCGCGCGTTCAGCTTGACCTGATCACCGGCCAGACGCTGCAAAACCTGGGAATCAACCTGGATGACGCGGCTGCGGGTGTGGTGAAGACTTTGCCCACGGTCAAAGGCGTACAGCCGGCTGCTACGCCCGGCGCGCTGCCCACGACCACGAATCCTCAGCCGCCGTCGAGCAACTAACGCGACGCAAGAACAAAAGCCCTGGCAATGGCCAGGGCTTTTTTCAATACGCAGTAAGAACTACGACTTTTCCAGATTAAGCACACGGCGGAATGCGCCGTGATCTTTCTCTATCTTCTGCTGGAGAAGAGTGATGGCGTAGATGAGTTGCTCGGGACGCGGTGGACATCCGGGAACATAAATGTCCACAGGGATCACCTGATTCACGCCTTGCACGAGCGCGTAGTTATTAAAGACGCCGCCAGAAGTCGCGCACGCGCCCATGGAGATGACCCACTTGGGTTCGGGCATCTGCTCCCAGAGCTGGCGGATCACCGGCGCCATCTTGTTGGAAACGCGTCCGGCGATGATCATCAGGTCTGATTGACGTGGTGATGGGCGGAAGACTTCAGCGCCGAAGCGCGCGATGTCAAACCGCGAAGCGCCCATGGCCATCATCTCGATGGCGCAGCAGGCGAGGCCGAAAGTCATGGGCCAGATGGAATTCTTGCGGGCCCAATTGATGGCGGAATCTAGAGTGGTGAGGATGAGGCCTTCCGGCTGTCCACCTTCACCGAATGCGACCTTATGGATTCGCGTGGCATTCGCGCCCGCGCCTACGAGGCCTTCGAAACGGTCTGTGCCTTGGGACATGGCTTTATTGTATTCCGAGGATTGTTAAGAGTCGAGTTGCGGTTAAGAAAGCTGGCGTCCCTACGGGACTCCGTTTGTTAATCTACGTACCCGCCATTCCGCTTCGCTCCATGGCGGGCTAACTTATTTCGTCCCTTCGGGACTGGCTCGATGCAATTAGTCAATCGCGAGGTAGAACAGCGAAAAAGCAGGTTCCTCGCTTCGCTCGGAATGACAATTCTTTATAAGGAGATCGCGAGAACGAGATCGCGAGAACGACCTCACGGGTTGAGGACGATCTTGCCGAATTGTTGCCCTGCTTCGAGGCGTTCATGGGCGGCGCGGGCTTCGCGCAGTGGGAATGTTTTGTCCACTACTGGTTTCAATTTGCCGCTAAAGACGTGTTTCAGCACTTCGTGCAGCTCGCCCATGGTACCCATGTAGGAGCCGAGGAATGAGAGTTGCTTAGCGAAGAGAACGCGGATGTCGAACTGGGCTTCGAAACCAGTGGTGGCACCGCAAGTGACCAGGCGTCCGCCGGGCTTGAGGGATTTGACGCTTTCATCCCATGTGGCTTTGCCGACATGTTCGAATACGACATCGACACCGGCTTTGGCGGTGATCTTTTTTACTTCGTCAGAGATCTTCTCTTTGTAGTGATTGATGGTGTAGTCGGCGCCGAGTTCGCGCGACTGATCGAGTTTGGCTTCTGTTCCAGCCGTCGCGATGACGCGCGCGCCTAACATCTTCGCGATCTGGATGGCTGCGGTGCCGACACCGGAACCACCACCGAGAATGAGAACGATCTCTCCGGCGCGTAGGTTCGCGCGGCCGACCAGCATATGCCACGCGGTTAAGAAGACTAGCGGCACGCTGGCCGCTTCGTCATAGGTGAGTTCATTGGGGATGGGAAAGACTTTGTCGCGCGCGACGGCGATGAGCTCGCAATTGCCGCCATCCACGCCATTGCCCAGCACGGTGAACTGGCGGCAGAGACTTTGCTTGCCTTCCATGCAAGCCTGGCAGTGTCCGCAATAGGACATCGGCGCGAGCAGCACGCGCTGGCCCGCTTTGAGGTCGGTGACGTATTCGCCGACTTCAACGATGTCACCGGCGACATCACTGCCGTTGATGTGCGGCAGCTTGACGCCGGGCAGGCCTTTGCGCACCCAGAGGTCGAGGTGGTTCATGGCGCAGGCTTTTACGCGGACGAGGACTTGATCTTTGCGCGGCTGCGGATCTGGCACGTCTTCATACTTGAGGACTTCAGGGCCGCCGAATTCGTGGAAGCGGATGGCTTTCATGGGCAGTCGTTAGTAGTTAGCCGTTAGTAGTTAGCATTTCGATTTTTGGTCATTGGTTATCGGTTTTCCGTCGCCGGTAAAAGCGAAAACCGGTTTTGAATCTTTCGGCCATAAGATGGTATCTCATTCGGCGAAGGCTTATGCATCCTTTGGACAATCCGATATGGAGCGCGCTGACGACGAAGCATGCGCATTATGCGTTGGGCGATGATAACGCTAAGCGCTATCCGCCGGAGATCACTACGATGGGCGCGTTCGCGGATCTTTCGAATGTCTCGGCAGAGGCTTGGGCAGGTCTGGCAAAATTGATGGAGCCGCGGGAGACGATTGCGGTGCTTTTCAAAGAACCGCCGAATGCGCCTGCCG
>JAICWB010000334.1 GCA_025935035.1 Terriglobales bacterium | reverse complement strand
GGGAAGACCACGCTGGTAGATGCCATGCTGCGGCAAAGCGGCGCGTTTCGCGCTAATGAAGCCGTGGTGGAGCGCGTAATGGATTCCAACGAGCTTGAGCGTGAACGCGGCATCACTATCCTGGCCAAGAACACTGCCATCTGGTATCACGACGTGAAAATCAACATTGTAGATACGCCCGGCCACAGCGACTTTGGCGGCGAAGTGGAGCGCGCTTTGAAAATGGTGGATGGCGTAATGCTTCTCGTCGATGCTAGTGAAGGGCCGCTGCCGCAAACGCGCTACGTGCTGAGCAAAGCGCTGGAAGCTGGCCTGCCGCCGGTGGTGGTGATCAACAAAATTGATCGGCCAGACGCGCGCGCGCAGGAAGTGCTCAACGAGCTTTATGACCTGTTCATTGACCTTGACGCCCGCGAAGACCAACTTGAGTTTCCGGTGCTTTATACCAATGCTAAGGCCGGCACTGCTTCTGACAAGATAGATGTTCCCGGCGAAAACCTGCGGCCCCTGTTTGATGCCATCCTCGCCAGTACGCCGCCGCCCGCAGGCGAAGCCGTAAGCGCATTGCAGATTCTTGTCGCAAACCTGGATTACAGCGACTATCTCGGCCGTCTAGCGATCGCGCGCGTCTTTAACGGCCAACTCAAGAACGGAGAAGAAGTCGGTATTGCCAAGCTCGATGGATCGCTGCAAAAAGTTAAAATCACGAAACTGTTTTCCTTTAGCGGACTGAAGCGTGTTGACATCGATCAGACTGAACTGGGCGACATTGTTGCCATTGCGGGCGTGGAAGGAATAAGTATCGGCGAGACCATCACCAACATTGAAAATCCTGCCCCACTGCCTCACATTGTGATTGACGAACCCACAATCGCCATGCAGTTTTCTGTGAACACGTCGCCTTTCTCTGGACGCGAAGGAACTTACGTTACATCGCGCAACCTGCGTGACCGTTTGCAAAAAGAGCTGCTCACCAATGTTTCTTTGCGTGTTGAAGATGTGGGCGCCACGGATTCGTTCAAAGTCCTGGGGCGCGGTGAATTGCAACTTTCCATTCTTATTGAAACCATGCGTCGCGAGGGCTATGAACTTGCCGTAGGTAAGCCTGAGATCGTTACCAAGCGGATTAACGGCAAGCTGATGGAGCCGCAGGAAAAGCTGATGGTCGATATTCCGGAAGCGTTCATCGGCGTGGTGATTGAGAAGTTGGGCGCACGCAAAGGCCAAATGCTCAAGATGCACAACCACGGTTCCGGGCGCGTGCGGCTGGAATTTACCATTCCCAGTCGTGGCATGATCGGCCTGCGCTCAGAGATGCTGACCGATACCCGCGGGACGGTGATCCTGAACTCGCTGTTTGACGGCTACACGGAGTGGCTAGGCGAGATTCCGCACCGCATGACGGGAGCGCTGGTGTCCGATCGCAACGGCCCATCGACCGCCTACGCTCTATGGAGCCTGCAGGAACGTGGCGTTTTGTTTGTTGGCGCTGGAGTGGAGTTGTATGAAGGAATGATTGTGGGCGAGAATGCCCGCGAAGTCGATCTGGATGTGAATGCTGTTCGCGAAAAGAAACTGACGAATATGCGAGCTTCAACCGCCGACGAAGCCATCCGCCTGGTTCCTTTTAAAAATCTGACATTAGAGCAGGCCATTGAATTTGTGGCTGACGACGAATTAGTGGAAGTCACGCCGAAGTCTCTGCGGCTACGCAAGAAGATTCTGCAGGCGAATCGCAGGCCTAAGAAGAATGCGGCAATGCCGACAGAAGTTATTCCGTAGTCCCCAACCGTAGAGAGGGAACCTATCAGATTGGAAGCGTTAAGGCGTGGAGCATTCGCTTGCAGCGTCTTTTCGTAATGATTGACTAAACGTTATAGCGATCCGAAGTTTTTTGGTGATAGGGTTCCCTCGCTGCGCCCGGGATTTCAGAAAAACTATTCAAGGTCCTTCCCCCGCGTCTCCGGTAACTGCCACGCCATGATCGCCGTAAGCACAAACGCAGCCGCACACAGTAAAAATGCTGCTCCCAGACCATACTTATCGCCCATTGCTCCAATTGTATAAGGCGCTGCGCAGCTCAAAGCTCGTGCGCCATTGTAAGTAAAGCCCAGCGCGCGGGCGCGAACGCGGGTAGGGAAGAGTTCGCTGCCGATAATCCCAGAGCCGGCAAAAAAGCCTGTGCCAAAAAAGCCGACGAACACCCCCAGGATCAGGATGAGCCATTGCTGGCGCGCCATCGCGTACAGCGGAATCAGGGCCGCTGCGCACAGCGTGTAGAGAATCAGTGACGACTTGCGGCCCAGCTTGTCCGCCACCCAGCCGTAACAGAGATATCCCGGAAACATGCCGGCCAGGTTGAGCGTCATGAGGAGCCACGCCATATTCATCAGG
>JAICWB010000264.1 GCA_025935035.1 Terriglobales bacterium | reverse complement strand
TTGCCCTCCTGCCCACCCTCCTTTATCATGGTTAGTTGTCCTTAACGCTCTTTTCGCTATGTACTCTGACTTTACCGTTACAGACCGTTGGACCAAGCAGCCGCTTCGCTGCATGTATCAGGCGCTGATCGTGGCTGTGGCTACGCGCCATGCTGACGCCATTGACATCAAGTTCTTGGTCAACGGACGCGGCGTCTGGATAGCCCTGCCGCATGTGGCATGGGTGGAGTACAACAAGCTCACCGGACACGTGATCACCGACCCGCTGGCCGTGCAGACCGCGGGGCATTACCTGAAAGAAGCGATCGAATCAGGCCTGGACAACGGCCGTGAAATGTACACATTGACCGTCGGCGAGACGCTACGGCATCTGAGGGATGTCCTGGTAGAACACAACGCGCCGAAGGATGTAGTGCCGAAATTAGAAGCTTTGTCTCACGAAGAGACGAAGTTGACCATGCCCGCCTAGGACGCAACGTCCCCCGGGCTTTTTTTGTTTCTTCCGCACCCGCAAGCATTTGCCCCCGGGTCGCTATTTCATAGGAGAACTCATAGATGTCCGCTACCGCGACTTTGAATGATTTGAACAGCCTGATCGCCAAGGGCAAGGCCAATGTGTTTTACAACCTCAGCGTGGGCGCGCTGGTGGAACAGTCCCTGCGACGCGGCGAGACGCATATGGCCAGCAATGGCGCTGTTGTGGGAGTGACAGGCAAACGCACCGGCCGCTCGCCCAAAGACAATTTCAAAGTGAAAGACGCTCTCACCGCGGACAAGATCAACTGGAAGGCGAACCAGGAGTTCACCCCGGAAAAATTCGATGCGCTGTATAACCGCGTGCTGGAGTACATGGCGGGTAAAGATCTTTTTGTGCAGCAGCTGTTTTGTGGTTCTGATCCGGATTACCGCTTGCCGGTGCAGATCGTGACCGAGTACGCCTGGCACAACCTGTTTGTGAAGCAGTTGTTTGTGCGCCCCTCGGCGGATGAACTAAAGACGCACAAAGCGGATTTCACCGTGATCGATGCGGCTGAATTCCAGGCGGACCCGCTGCGCGACGGCACCAACTCAGAGACGTTCATCATCACGGATTACACGCGCAAAGTAGTCTTGATCGGCGGCACGAAGTATGCCGGCGAGATGAAGAAATCGATCTTCGGCGTGATGAATTTCATCCTGCCGCAGAAGAACGTTTTTCCGATGCACTGCTCGGCGAATGTCGGCAAAGACGGTGTTTCCGCGTTATTCTTCGGATTGTCGGGTACGGGCAAGACGACGCTCTCGGCCAATCCTGACCGCGGCTTGATCGGCGACGACGAGCATGGCTGGTCACCCACCGGCGTTTTTAATTTTGAAGGCGGATGCTACGCAAAGTGCATCAAGCTGAGCCATGAGACCGAGCCGCAGATCTGGAACGCGGTGCGTTTTGGCACCGTTTTGGAGAACGTGGTCATCGACCCTGAGACGCGCGTACCGGATTACAACGACCAGTCGCGCACCGAGAATACCCGCGCCGCGTATCCCGTAGATTACATCGATAACGCCGTGATACCGGGCATGGGCGGGCATCCGAAGAACGTGGTCTTCCTCACCGCGGATGCATTTGGCGTGCTGCCGCCGATCTCAAAGCTCAACGCCGACCAGGCGATGTATCACTTCATTTCTGGCTACACGGCGAAGCTGGCCGGCACTGAAACTGGTGTCACGGAGCCGCAACCGAATTTCTCGACATGTTTTGGCGCCCCGTTCTTGCCGCTCGCACCAAAGGTCTATGCCAAAATGCTGGGTGAGCGCTTGAAAGAACACAACGCGCAATGTTGGCTGGTGAATACGGGGTGGTCGGGCGGAGCGTACGGTATCGGCAAACGCATGAGCTTGCCTTACACGCGCGCCATGGTCAATGCACTGGTGGATGGCAGCTTGGCCAAGGCTGACTTCGAAGTGGAGAAGTCGTTCGGGCTGACGATTCCGAAATCTTGCCCCGGCGTGCCGGCGGAGCTGCTGAATCCGCGCAACATGTGGGCGGACAAAGCTGCGTATGACAAAGCAGCGGCGGCGCTGGCAGAGAAATTTGCGGCGAACATCCAGAAGTTTGATGTGCCGGATAATGTTAAGAACGCGGGGCCGAAGGCGCAGAAGTAAACCCAAAACCCACCACAAAGGCTCAAAGACACAAAGAAATGCTTAGCTTAAAACCTGAGCCTTTTAATTTGCCAGAGTCAATGGTGTCTGGACGCGTTCTCTTATGGGATGGACATTGCTAGTCGGCCACATGACTCCAGAGGACGTGAGGATACTTATTCCTGCCGTCATCGTCCTGCTCGTCATTGCGATAATCTGGGCGAACCTCCCATTCAAGAAAAAGAACTGAGAAACCTCGGCACCTCGCCGGCAATCCGCTACTTTTCGGAGGGAGGATCCAAGACTCTCCCGGTTTTCTTTGTATCTTTGAGCCTTTGTGGTGGGTTTTCGTTCGTTGTATTTACTCGAGAGCTTCCTCCCCTTGTCAGCACCTGAAATCACCCGCAGAATAGCACCCGTGCTACGCCGTTCCCCAAGACGCGCGTTGGCGACGCTCTGTCTTTTTTCGGCAGTGATGCTCGTTGCGCAGAAGCCGCCGGACGCTCCCGCGCCGGATCCGGACAAGCTCGTCATCACGGCGAACTGGCGTACGCGCGTTGAATCCTGGGATTGGTTCACCACGCCGGGTTTTCAAGATAACTACACTTTCGGCGCTTCGGTATTGCGCTTTGGGATCGGACAGAAGCGCGAGGATTGGGACTGGCAGCTGGAACTGGAAGCGCCATTTCTGTTCAACCTGCCCAATCATGCGGTAGCTCCGGCCCCGCAAGGTGCGCTCGGATTGGGCGCGAATTACTTTCAGTCAAATGGGACAGAAGCCGCGTCAGTCTTCCCGAAGACGGCATTCATAAGATTCAAGCACTACGCCGGGGACGGCAACTCACTGAAGCTGGGCCGCTTTGAATTCATTGACGGCGCGGAACGCAAGACCACCAACGCAACGGTGAATGCGCTCAAGGCCAGCCGCATCGCGCACCGCTTGATCGGCAATTTCAGTTTTGCGCACGTGGGCCGCAGTTTCGATGGCGGCGAATTCGATTCCACCACCAAGTACGGAACCCTAACGCTATTCGGCGGACGCGCGACTCGCGGCGTCTTCCATGTGGATGGTCTCGGCGAACTGGATGTTGACGCGGCCTACGCCGGCTTCAGCCGCGCAACGAAAAAAGATGACTCCGGGGAATGGCGCATCTTCGCGATGGAGTATCACGACGGACGGCGCACGCTGAAGGCCGATAATCGCAGCGCGCCTGTGTGTGCGGCCGATATCAATAACATCCGCATCGGCACCTTCGGCGGACACGTGGTGCAGACGTTCGCGCTTGGCCAAGATGCCAAAGGCAAGAAGGGCAAAGATGGCATAGTCGATCTGCTGGGGTGGGGCGCGGGTCAAATAGGCCATTGGGGCGACCTCGACCACACCGCGTGGGCGCTGGCGCTAGAGGGTGGATATCAGGTGCCTGTGAGGTGGCGTCCGTGGCTGAGAGTGGGCTGGTCGCGCGCCAGCGGCGACAAGAACCCGAATGACGGCACGCACGGCACGTTCTTCCAGATGCTGCCTACGCCACGCATCTACGCACGTTTCCCGTTCTATAACCAGATGAACAATGACGACGCGTTCGGCGAACTGGTGCTGCGTCCCAATAAGACGATCACGATTCGCAGTGATGTTCATTCATTGCGTTTGGCTGAAGCGACCGATCTCTGGTACGCGGGCGGTGGCGCGTTCGAGAAAACCAGCTTCGGCTACGCCGGGCGACCCAGCAACGGCTTCACTAGCCTAGCTACAGTATTCGACGTGCAGGCGGATTGGCAGGTCACTCCTCACTGGATCATCACCACATA
>JAICWB010000324.1 GCA_025935035.1 Terriglobales bacterium | reverse complement strand
TTTCTACCTGCAGCAGAGATGCTGACTTTCGCTTTCGCGGGCGTAGTCCTCGCGCTGGTCACGCAAGTCATCGGGCACTTCCTCCCCATCCCCAAAGAGCTGCCCATGGACAAATATTTTGTCCAACCCGCGTACGTTTATTTAATGATGGCGTTCGGTCTTCTCATCGCGCCGCTGGCCGAAGAACTCTTCTTCCGTGGCTTGCTCTTCCCCGTTGCCGTCCGCTACCTCGGCCTCTCCTTCGGCACGGTAGTCACCGCATTCCTGTTCGCCCTCATCCATCAAGGACAACTAGCCCACGCCTGGGCACCACTCTCGTTGCTATTCGTCGTCGGCTTCGTTCTGACCGCCGTCCGCGCCGCCACAAAATCCGTAGCCGCCAGTTGGATCACCCACTTCTGCTACAACGCGACCCTGTTCGCATTACTGATCTATGCCACGGGCGGCCTCAAGCACCTCGACCGCATGTAGTACAACAGCGCTCGATGTGTAACGCCGGCGTCCCGCCGGCTGTCGTGAGGGCATCCTGCCCTCACCGCACTGCCCGTGGGGCCGCATCCGTACTCAATTTGCACTTGTCATTCTGAGCGCGTCTTTTGCGCGAAGAATTCCTGCCACTCTGCAAACCGTTCGCACGAGCACGACACTGTCACCCTGAGCGAAACGGCGCTGAATGGCGCCGCGAGTCGAAGGGTCTATGTATTTGCTGACGGGTGAAGCTGATGGCTGAGTATCGATCGAGAGCAAATCCATGGCAATCACAAATCCCGCATGTTAAATTCAATCGAACCCATGACCACGGCCCAGACCCCGCGACAAAAACTTCTTCACCTTCTCGCAACGCGCTCCTTCAAACTCGGCGAGTTCAAACTTTCGTCCGGCGGCACCAGTGACTACTACATTGACTGCCGCACCACCACGCTCCACGCCGAAGGCGCACGTTTGGTCGGCCAGGTCATCTCAGAAGAGATGCGCGCCCGCGGATGGCGTCCCCAAGCCGTAGGCGGCATGACCATGGGCGCTGACCCCATCGTGACGGCTGTCTCCATCTTGAGTTCCCAGCGCGTACAGACCCGCGCACCCGCCCGCACCAAAGAAGTTGATGTTGAGGGCTTTTGGATCCACGGATTCCTGGTCCGCAAAGCAGAGAAAGCGCACGGTACCGCACGCCGCATCGAAGGCTTCGCGGAAAAAGGCGCGCAGGTCGTCATCGTGGACGACGTCTGCACCACAGGCGCCTCCACCATTGGCGCCATCGAAGCCGCCCGCGATTTCGGTTTTGACATAATTGGTGTCATCGCCCTAGTCGAGCGTGAAGAAGCCAAAGGACGCCCCGCCGTCGAAGCCGCCGCAGCTCCGGCAAAATTTTTCTCCATCTTCAAAGCGGCAGAGATCCGCGAAGCCCACTCCAAACTCAACCGCGAAGGGTGGCAACTCACATAATCCCAAACTTTGTCATCCCGAGCGGAGAGCGAAGCTCGGAGTCGAGGGACCTCGCCTTGGACTTTGACTCTCAGCGCCAGAGGCGCGCCACATGCGAAAATAGAAACAGATGATAAAGACATTGGAATGGACTTCCGCCGGCGTGGTCTTCATTGACCAGACCAAACTTCCGACGGAAGAAACCTACGTCACCTGCAAGACCTATCAGGAAGTAGCCGACGCCATCGTCACCATGATCGTGCGCGGAGCTCCCGCGATCGGCGTCGCCGCCGCGATGGGTGTCGCGCTCGGCACAAACCAAGCGCAGGCCAACACCATCGCTGAACTGCGCCCACAGTTCGAAAAGATCTGCGACGACCTCGCCGCCACTCGCCCCACTGCGGTAAATCTTTTCTGGGCCATCCGCCGCATGAAAGACAAATTCTCTGAAGTCGACTCGCAGCCCGTCGCGCAGATCAAAAGCGAGCTCATTAAAGAAGCGCAGCGGATGTACATCGAAGACATCGCTGCATGCGAGGCCATGGGACGCAACGGCGCCGTCCTGCTTCCAAAATCCGGCGGCGTGCTCACGCACTGCAACGCCGGCGCTCTAGCCACCTGCGGCTACGGTACCGCGCTAGGGGTCATTCGCTCTGCGGTTTCATCCGGCAGCAAGATCAATGTTTACGCGGACGAGACGCGCCCGTTCCTTCAAGGCTCGCGCTTAACCGCATGGGAACTTCAGCACGACGGCATTCCCACCACCGTCATCGCTGACAACATGGCCGGCGCGATGATGCGCCTCGGCAAGATTAACGCAGTCATCGTCGGAGCAGACCGCATCGCCGCCAACGGCGACGTCGCCAACAAGATCGGAACATACTCGGTTGCAATCCTGGCCAAAGAACACAACATCCCGTTCTACGTCGCCGCGCCCTGGTCAACCATCGATCTCGCAACCGCCACCGGCGAACAGATTCCCATCGAGCAACGCTCGCCGAAAGAAGTGACGCATCATGCCGGCAAGCAAGTTGCGCCTACAGGTATCGCGGTAGAGAATCCCGCATTCGACGTCACACCCAACAAATACATAGCCGCGATAATCACCGAACGCGGCGTAGCCAAAGCGCCGTATTCAGAATCGCTGCGCGCTCTGGAAAAGGCCGAAACCGTCACCGCCTAAAAGCGTACCGCCGGCGTCCCGCCGGCTGTCGTGAGGGCATCCTGCCCTCACTCGCTCGGGAACAAATCGCGGTTGCGGCACGTATATCTATCCATGCTGAAACTCCTACTCTGG